>JALYQE010000236.1 GCA_030855965.1 Verrucomicrobiota bacterium
ACGCTGGTCATCCGGCCGGGGTTGATCGTGGGGCCGGGGGATGAGACGGACCGGTTCACTTATTGGCCGGTGCGGATCGATCGCGGGGGCGAGGTGCTGGCGCCGGGCAACAAGGGCGATCCGGTGCAGTTCATCGATGCGCGCGACCTGGCGGAATGGACGATCCGGATGGTGGAACAGGGCGAGACGGGCATTTACAACGCGACCGGCCCGGCCGAGCAGCTCGGCGTGGGCGGGATGCTGGAGGGGATAAAGGCGGGGCTCGGGTCGGAGGCAAAATTGACCTGGGTGCCGGCGGATTTCCTGGAAAAGGAGAAGGTGGCGCCGTGGTCGGACATGCCGGTGTGGGTGCCCCCGTCGGGTGAGGAAGGCGGGCTCGGCGCGGTCAGCATCAAGAAGGCGCTTGCCAAGGGGCTGACCTTCCGGCCGCTGGCGGTGACGGCGCGCGACACGGTGGCGTGGTTCCAGTCGCGCCCGGCTGAGCGCCAGGCCAAGATGGGCGCTGGGATCACGAAGGAACGCGAGGCGGAAGTGCTGGCCGCGTGGCACAAGAAGGAGTGATGGGAGACGCGGCCAGTGCCGAGTGACGAGTGACGAGTGACAAGAGGAAAAGCGAGCGGCGCGGCGTGACCTTCGCCACCTTACTTCGCGCTTTCCTTCCTGCGTTCCGGCAGAGATTTCTCCGCTGGATTGCGCAGACTGGTGGCGCAAACCGCGCGGCCGCTGTAAGAGCCTCCCCATGACGCGCGCCTCGGACCGCTCATCGCTCACGGGCCGAATCTTCGGGAGGCTGACCTCGGTCGAACGGCACGAATTGCCGCTGGTCGTGACCGCGTTCTTCCTCTTCTTTTGCGTTCTCGGGGGCTACTTCGCCGTGCGGCCGGTGCGCGAAACGGTCGGCACGATTCTCGGCCGCGATCGCGTGGCCAATCTCTGGCTCGCCACCTGGATCGTCTCGCTGGCGATCATTCCGCTCTACGGCGTGGTCGTGGCCAAAATCCGGCGGAGCGTTTTTCTCCCGGTCATCTACGGCTCCGTCGCGGTGGCGTTTGCCCTCCTCGGCGCGGCCTTGCGCGCTCAACCCGAGAGCATCGCGCTCTCCCAGTTCTTTTACGTCTTCATCAGTGTGCTCAGCCTCTTTCTTGTCTCCGTTTTCTGGAGTTTCCTGGTGGAACTCTTCGATTCCGGGCAGGCAAAGCGGCTCTTCCCGGTGATCGCCGCCGGCGGGACGGCCGGCGCGCTCGTCGGACCGCTCTTTACCGATCTCAGCGCACGGACGATCGGCAACGGCGGCATCCTCTTTGTCGGGGCGGGGCTCTTCGTCCTGGCGGTCGTCCTGCAGTTAATCCTGATCCGGCTTTGGAAAAATTCTCCCGGCCCCGGGCGCGACGGTAGCGCGGCCGATCATCAGGCCCGCGACCGCGCGCTGGGCGGGAATCCTTTTGCGGGAATTACCCTCGTCCTGGGTTCACCCTACCTGCTCGCGATCGCCGCCTATGTCGCGCTCCTGGCGACCGCCAACACCTTTCTCTATTTCGAACAGTTGCGCCTGGTCGCGACCACCTTCCCCGATCCGCAGATGCGCACGAGCGTCTTTGCCCGGATCGACTGGATCGTGCAAAGCCTGACCATTTTGGCGCAGCTCTTCATCACCGGCAGGATCGCTTCGCGTCTTGGGCTCGTCGTTCTCCTCACCATGATTCCAGTGGCGCTGATCCTCGGGTTTGCGGTCCTGGCGGTCTGGAACACCTTCGCGGTCCTCGCCGTCGTCATCGTCCTGCGGCGCAGCGGCGAGTATGCCTTTGTCCGGCCCGGCCGGGAGATGCTCTGGACGCCGATGAGCAAAGAAACCAAATACAAGGCGAAGAATTTCATCGATCTGCCGGTTTATCGCGGCGCCGACGCGGCCGTGGCACAGCTGCAACGTGCGATCGAAGGCGCCGGCCTCGGCGCGCAGACGGTGGCTTTGTTTGGCGCCGTGGGCGCAATCCTCTGGGCGGGGAACGGCTGGTGGCTCGGGCGACGCCATGACGCCGCCGCCCGAAAGGAGGAGTGATTTGGCGACCGATGCCTAAGTCCGCACTTCTTCCTTTTCCCTTCTGCCTTCTTCCTTCTCTTCGCTCAGGCGCCGTCCGGTTTTGGCAATGAAGACGTCCTCCAGGGTTGGCTTGGCCAGGGTGACGGCGTCGATTTCGCCGGGAAACGTCTCGAGGAGCCGCGTGATAAAGGCCGCCCCTTCCGGATGCTCGATTCGCACCTCGTCGTTCAGGACGCTGACTTCCACGCCTAACGACGCCACGATTCGCTCCGCGAGCGAGGTGGCGTCTTTCGTCCGCGCGCTGATGACGTCGCCGCCGATCCCGGCGCAGAGGGCCTCGGGCGTGTCGAGCGCGACGAGGCGGCCGTGATCGAGAATCGCGACCCGGTCGCAGCGGGCCGCTTCTTCCATCAGATGTGTCGTTAGGCAAACGGTCACGTTCTGCTGGTCGCGCAGGCGGTAGAGCGTTTGCCAGAGATCGATCCGCGCCCCGGGATCGAGCCCGGTCGAGGGCTCGTCCAGCAACAGGAGCTCGGGGCGATGGAGCAGGCTCTTAGCGATCTCGACCCGGCGCTGCAATCCGCCGGAGAGGGTCTCGACCAGGTCGTGCGCGCGGTCGCGGAGGTTGAACTCGAGCAGGAGATGATCGATCCGCTCGCGCAGCGCGGCCCCGGAGAGGCCGTAAAGATGGCCCTGGTGCGCGAGGTTTTCGCGGACGCGCAATTTCTTATCCAGGCTCGGAGCCTGGAAGACGACGCCGATCCGGCTGCGCAGGGCGGCGGTGTCGCGCAGGAGATCGAGCCCAAGAATGGAAGCGGAGCCGCTGCTTGGCCTAACGAGTGTGGAAAGAATGCGGAAGAGGGTGGTCTTGCCGCCGCCGTTAGGCCCGAGGAGACCGAAGATCTCGCGCGGCGCGACCCGGAGCGAGAGCCGCTCGAGGGCGACGCGATCGCCGTAGCGATGGGTCAGATCGCTCGTGGTGAGGGCCGGCGCGGACATGGAGAGGGAACGATAGCGGGAAGTCGGCGCTCCGCACGCATGACCGATTTCCCAGGGGCGCCGCCTAGGAGGGGCGCGGTTTGCTGCCGCGCTGGGTGCGGGCGCGGGTGCTGCCGGCCATTTCCGGGCCCTCGCGTTTTTGGGCGCCGCCCTTGGGATCTTTGCGCGCGGCCAGGTCGCGCACTTTGGCGGACGGTTTCTTGGCGGTGTTTTTGGTGGTTTTTTTTGCCATAGGAATTCCTTTGCTGGTTTCCCCGCCAGCAAGCGCTTTCGCCGGCCGAGGGTCAATCCTAAAAGTCAACGCGCCGCGAGCCGTTAGGCGCGTCCCTTTACAGCGCGGGGCAGAGGTCGCAAGTTCGCCGATGCCGACGCTTGCCACCTGGATTCGACCCAAGGACGAAAAGTTTTTCGGTCCGTTCCTGACCACGCGTCCGGAGATCACCGTCTGGAACGCCGTGCAGCAGCGAGGGCGGCTGGCGGAAATGGACGCGCTTCTGCTCACCGGCGGGAACGACATCGCGCCGGAGTATCTGCGCCAGCCGGTGCCGGACCCGTCGATCCTGGAAGAACCCGATCTGCCGCGCGATCAGTGGGAATTTGAAGCGGTGCAGAACGCAATCGAGCGCGGGTTGCCGATCCTCGCCATCTGCAAAGGCCTGCAGGTCCTGAACGTGGCCCTCGGCGGCACCCTGCGGCTCGATATTCCCGGCCACAATCTGCCGGAACAAAAAAACGAGGACGTCCAGACGCTGCGCAACGACGCTTCCGCCGCGCATCGCTTCGAGAAAGTGAACAGCTCGCATCACCAGGCGGTCGACCGGCTGGCCGATGGTTGCGTGGTCGAATCGTGGGCGGCGAAGGACGACATCATCGAACAGTTTCGCCTGACGGACCGGCCCTTCGGCCTCGCGGTGCAATATCATCCCGAGCGCGGGACAATTTACGACGCGCTCTTTGCTGATTTTTTGGGCAGGATTAACGGGACTTAGAGGATTCCGTATTCGCGCTTCGTTCCTTCTCCCCCAATCCGGTAAATCCTGTTAATCCTGTCTGCTTTCCCATGTCCACACCGCAAAACACGATCGCGATTGTCTACGACTACGACCAGACGCTGAGCCCGAGCTACATGCAGGACGAAGTCGTTTTCCCGACTTTCGGGATCGACGGCAAAAGCTTCTGGCGGCGTTGCTCGGAGTTTGTCCGCGACCAGGGTTACGACAGCGAGCTGGCCTACATGAAGGTGCTGCTCGACACGTTAGGCATGGATCGCCCGACCAACGCCGAGCTGCGGTCGTTAGGCGCGAAACTCAATTTCTACAAGGGGCTGCCGGAAATGTTTGACGATTTCCGCGACGATCTCCTGAGCGCGGAGCAGCGCGAGCACGGGATCAACGTCGAGCATTACATCATCTCCTCGGGCATGAAGGTGCTAATCGAGGGGAGTCGGCTGGCGCCTTATGTGCGGGCGATTTTCGGCTGTGAGTTTGCCGAGGATGAGCAGGGTCGGATCACTTTTCCGAAGCGGGTCATCAGTCACACCCAGAAGACGCAGTTCCTCTTCCGGATCAACAAGGGCCTGCTCGATATGTCGCAGGACGTGAACGATCACATGGAGGCGGCGATCCGACCGATTCCTTTCGCGAACATGATCTACCTCGGCGACGGACCGACCGATGTGCCCTGTTTCACCGTCATGCGCAAGAACGACGGGCACGCCATCGCGGTCTACGACCCGGACGATCCGGACCGGGTCGGATTCAAGAAATGTTATCAGCTTTCCACTCATGCCGACCGGGTCCGGCACATCGCGCAGGCTGATTACCGGCGCGGAAGTCATCTGCGCATGCTGCTGGAGCAGATGGTGGATGAGATCGCCAGCCGCATGGTCGAGCAACGCCGCGCCGCGATCGAGGTTGGCACCGTTCGCGCACCGCGGCACTGATTTGCGGCGCGGATGGCAGTGACGGCGGATCGGCCGCCGGAAGTCAGGCTTCCAGCCTGACTCGGCCGACGGGCTTCCAGCCGGTCGGCTCCCCCGGCGAGACATGCGACAGGCAATAAGCGACAGGCAAGATGCCTGTCCGCCGAGTCAGGCGGGACGCCTAACTTCCGCCGCGATAAACGCAGCGCGCGGTCGGCGTTTCGTGGATCACGATCTCGCACAGGCCCGGGCATTGCGGCGCGAGCTTTTCCCAAAACCACGCCGCCATGACTTCGATCGTCGGATTTTCCAAGCCGGCGATCTCATTCAAGTAGGAGTGATCGAGCTGTGCGATGAGCGGTTTCATGGCCGCGCCGATCTGGGCGTGATCGTAGACCCAGCCGCTCTCCCGGTTCACTTCGCCTTCGACCGACACCTCGACCTTGAAACTGTGCCCATGCATCTTGCGACACTTGTGGCCCTCCGGCGCGGAAGGAAGGGTCTGGGCAGCTTCAAAGGTGAAATCTTTCGTGAGGCGGGCACGCATCGCGGCGGAAAATCGCACCAGAGCGCCCCCCTGTCATCCGCGCTCGGGATTGACGCCGCGAGGGCGGTCCGATAACAGGATTGGGCATGAAAAGAATTTGCCTCCCACTTTTCGGATTGCTCTTCGCTTTCAGCGCAAACGCGCAGGACATCCCGACTCAGCTCAACGGCAAGCTGGTCGCGCTCCGCGGAAAATCGGCGCTCCCTTTCGCCGCGCCCGACCTGCCGAAGGCGAAATATATCGCGCTCTATTATTCCGCCGGTTGGTGTGGGCCGTGCCGTCAGTTCACGCCCGATCTGGTGAAATTTTACAACGAGATGAGGCCAAGCCATCCGGAGTTTGAGATCGTCTTCATGAGCGAGGACCAAGGCGCGAGCGCAATGGAGAAATACATGAGCGAGATGTCGATGCCGTGGCCGGCCATGCGCTACAGCGCGGTGAAAGGAAGCCGGCTGGCCAAGTTCGCCGGTCGCGGGATTCCCTGTCTCGTCCTGCTCAACGAAAAAGGCGAGCTCCTCTCCCACAGCTACGAGGGCGACAAATATCTCGGCCCGCACAAGGTGATGAGAGATTTGAAGAAACTGCTGACCGGCGACGGCAGCGGCATCGCGG
>JALYQE010000240.1 GCA_030855965.1 Verrucomicrobiota bacterium
CCGCGAGATCGCCAGCCCCAGACCGAGCCCGCCGAAACGTTGCTGGAAGGTGATCTCACCCTGCTCGAAGGCCTCGAAAATCTGCGAGAGCGCTTCGGCGCGAATGCCAATGCCAGTATCGGTGACGCTAACGATGATCTGCCCCTCATCGTTGTTCCGGGTCCGGACGGTGACGCTTCCGCCGACGAGAGTGAATTTGAGCGCGTTCTTGATGATATTCCAAAAGACCTGCTGGAGCCGCGCCGGATCGCCCATCGCATGATGCCGCGCGGCCTCGAAAGCGAAATGGATAGGCACTTGTTTGTCGACGACGTCGCTGCGCACAATCTCCGCCGTCTGCTCGAGGAGCTGGTGCAAATCGGAGATCGTCGGCTGAATTTGCAGCTTGCCCTTGCTGATGCGGGTAAGGTCGAGCAGGTCGTCGATGAGCCGCGCCTCGAGTTCGATGTTGCGGCGCATCATCGCGAGCTGGTCGCGCACTTCGATCGGCACCGCGGGATCACCCGCGAGGTCGGCGACCATCATCAGCACCGGCGTGAGCGGCGTGCGCAGCTCGTGGCTGAGCGCGGCGAGAAAATCATCCTTCGCGCGCGATACGGCCTCCACCTGTTCCTTGGCCAGCGCGAGCGCATCGGCGGCGTCCCGCTGCGCCGTCACATCGGTGTTCGTGCCGAACCACCGCTGCACATTCCCGCTCTCGTCGCGGATCGGCACTGCGCGCGTGAGGAACCAGCGATACTCCCCGTCCGCCCCGCGGAGCGGAAAGGTGTCCTCGAAGTTCGTCCCCGCCGCCAGGCTCGCCTGCCACCTTTCCAGGATTCGTGGGAGATGGTCGGGGTGATTCACCGCCTGCCAGCCCCAGCCCTCCATCTGCGCGAGCGTAGTGCCCGTGAAGTCAAACCACCGCTGGTTGTACCAGAAGATCGCCCCCGTCGCGTCGGTCATCCATGAGAGTTGCGGGATGTTGTCGGCCAGCGCGCGAAAGTGTAGCTCGCTCTCGCGCAGCGCCACCTCCGCGCGCTGCCGCTCAGTGATGTCCCGCAGCGTCGCGGTGAACATCGCCGGCTCGACTCCCGCGATGCGGTTGATGGACAGCTCGATCATGAACTCATGCCCGTCCGCGTGCAGCGCGTGCACTTCGATCCGTTTCTTCAGCACGGGGCCTTCGCCGCTCGCGTGGTAATGTGCCAGCCCCCGGTAATGTGACTCGCGCAGCCGCTCAGGAATGATTCTCTCCGCCATCCGCTGGCCCACGATCTCCGCGCGTGCGATGCCGAACATCGCTTCCGCCGCCGGGTTAAAATCCACCACCTTCCCCTCGTGATCCATCGTGATGATCCCGTCCAGCGCGCCGTCGAGGATGGCCGATTTGCGAGCCTCTATGGCGCGCAATTGCTCGTTCGCGGCGCGCTGGCCCGTCATGTCGCGCACGATCTTCGCGTAGCCGCGGAGATTTCCCGCCTCGTCGCGCAGCACCGTGGTGGCGCCACTTGCCCAAAAGCGGCTGCCATCCATGCGCACGAGCCAGTTGTCGTCGTCGCCTTTCTCGAGGTGGCTGGCCGCGCGGAGTTCGCGCCCGGGCCTTCCGGCAGTCAGATCTTCGGGCGTGAAAAAGATGGAGAAATGCGCGCCAAGGATTTCCGCGTCGCGGTAGCCGAGGATGCGCTCCGCGCCCACATTCCAACTGCTCACGGTCCCGTCGAGTTGGAGACGAATGATCGCAAAGCCGGTCGCGCTTTCGACGAGGAGGCGATAATTCTCCTCGCTGCGCAGAATCCTGTCCGCCGCCCGCTTGCGCTCGGTGATGTCGCGCACGATTTTCGCTACGCCCACAATCTCGCCGCGCGCATCCAAGATAGGAGACACGCTCAACGCGACATCGACCAAAGTGCCGTCTTTCCGGCAGCGGACCGTTTCGTAAGGCTTGACGGGCTTCCCGCTGCGGATGCCCGCCAGGATGGCCGCCTCTTCATCGAGCTTGTCGGGAGGAAAGAGCATCGTGATCGGCTGGCCGATCGCTTCCTCGGCGGAATAGCCAAAGAGCCGTTCGGCACCGCGATTCCAAGTGGCGATGGTGCCGTTAAGGTCTTTGCTGATGATGGCATCCTCCGAGGACTCGACAATGGTCGCGAGGATGGCGCGCGCTTCGTCCCCCTGCCTGCGCGCGGTGATTTCTGCTTGCAGTTGCTCGGTGAGCTTTTCCGCCGCGTCCTTGAGTTCATGCTGGCGCAACCCGGAGATCAGCAACGCCTCGTTGATCGCCGTGGTGTCTTTGCGAAAATCCGCGGCCTTCGCCAGTTGGATGATCACTCCCACGGGTTGCTCGTTCGCATCCAGCGCCGGCCACATCGCATACAGCCAGACGGTCGAGGCGGGGTCGGATTCATCCTCCTGCGCAAGGGTTGCGGCTTCACCCGTTTGATAAACGCGGTCCAGAATCGGCATGCATTGGTTCCCGCCATGCACGATGTCGGCGAAGGATTTCCCGACGAGATCCTCCCTGGTTTTTCCAAGCAGGCGGCAAAAGGCGGAATTCACATGGGACACCATGTGCGCGCTGCCCTGGACCTCAACGATCGGCAGCGGCGCGCGCTCGATGATCATCGCGGAGCGGCTCTGGGGCATCGGGTCTGTTTTTTCTGGTGTTCGGTCTGTCCCCATAAATCCCGATCCAGATTTCACCTCACTACTTTGGCCTTCGGTTTCGGTGGCGTCTCCTTGCGCCGCGTGGCTCTCGGTTGCGGCGTCGGCTCCTTGCGCTGCGTGGCTCTCGGTTCCGGCGTCAATTCAGGGTGCGACAGCAGCAGCTTGGCTTTCGGCTCCGGCGGCAGCTCGTTCGGCAATACGCCGATTCGTTCCGGCAACCCGGTGGTCAGGCGCACGTAATCCGTCTGGCGCGGGCCGATCACGACCACGCCTGTGTCGTCGATGACATATTCGCGGATGTCTTTGCTGTGATTGCCGCCGCGCATTTTGATTATGACCATGACTTTGCGCAACTGGCCGTCAATCTCCACGTAACGCAGCCGGATAATGTCATCGGTCAGAAACGAAATCGTGTAATGACTGAACAGCATCGCGGTAAAGGTGTCCTCGATCTCGACCGTGGTCATGATCGTCACCCCCGCTCCTGTCAACGCCGCGATCATGCGGTAGAGCG
>JALYQE010000257.1 GCA_030855965.1 Verrucomicrobiota bacterium
AGGAGCGAACTGGCGGTGCGAAAGAAGCCGAGGAAAACAATCCGCGCCTTGCTCTGGCTCGCGCCGCCTTCGGCGTGGGCGTCATCGGAAACGTGATCGAGATCGCGCAGTCCGCGTTTTTTAAACCAAGGGATAAGGCCGCGGGCGAGGCTGTCGGATTTCGACATCCCGAAAGTGGAGACGGCCGCGAGGAGGGTAAATGCGAGCGCCACCATGCCGGTGGTGGCGGGGTGGGCGAGATGTTTGCTTTGCGCGCCGAGCGCGAGGATGACGAGCGAGAATTCGCTCACCTGGGCGAGGTTGATCGCGGGAATGATACTGGTCCGCAAACCCTGCCGCATGAGATAGAGTGGAGCGAAGGTCGTGACGTAGCGGGTGATCATGACGAAGGCCGCGAAGACGAGCGCCCAGCCGACCAGCATGGGCGACGGGAAGGGAATCTGCATGCCGAGGCCGACGAAGAAGAGGGTGAGGAAAAAATCGCGCAGGCTGGTGACCTTTGCCGTGACGTCGAGCGCATAGGGAAATGTGGAAAGCGCGACGCCGGCGATGAGCGCGCCCATTTCGCGCGAAAGGTGGAGCCGCTCCCCGAGCTCGCCGACGAGGAAACACCAGGCCAGCGCCCCGACCTGCACCAACTCCGGCGAACGCGAGACATGCCGGAAAATCGCCGGCAGCACATAACGACTAACGACCAGGGCCGCGGCTACGAGCAGGACGACGCGCACGAGCGAGAGGAGCAAGATGGAGGGCGCGAGATTTTCCAGGTTCGGCTGGACGGCTAGAAAAAGAATCGCCGCCAGGTCCTGCAGCACGAGCACGCCGAGGGTGATCCGGCCGGTCAGGGTATCGAGCTCCTGTTTTTCGTAGAGCAGCTTGACGATGATGACCGTACTACTGAGCGCGCCAGCCACGCCGAGATAGAGCGCGTCCCATTCGCCGCCGCCGAGGCCGAAGCCGCAAAGCCGGAAAAAGAAAACGCCAATGATGGCCCCGGCGCAGATCTGCACGAGCGCGGTCAGGGTAATGGAGCGGCCCGCGCTGACGATTTTTTTCAGATCGATCTCGAGCCCGATCATGAAGAGGAGAAAAATGAGCCCGAGCTCGGCGATGGCCGAGATGCTCTCGGCCGAGGCGATCAGGCCCGACCCGGCCGGACCGAGGAGAAAGCCCGCGATGAGATAGGCGAGCAGGATGGGCTGGCGGAATTGCTGCGCGACCAGCCCCAGGAGCCAGGCGGCGGCAATGCTAAACGTGATGTCGCGAACGAGTTCGTGCATAAGGAATGAGGAGCGCGCCGCGGGGACGGCGGCTAGCCGCCGCGCAGACTGCGAATGGCGGCCGCGTAATCGGCGCTCTTGAAAATGGAAGTGCCGGCGACGAGGACGTTGGCGCCGGCCTCGATCGAGACGGGCGCGTTCTCGGGCGTGATCCCGCCGTCGACCTCAACGTCGTAATTCAAGCCTAACGAGTCGCGTAGCGCGCGCGCGTGCCGCACCTTGGCCATCATCTCGCCCTGGAACGCCTGGCCGCCGAACCCGGGATGAACGGTCATGATGAGCAGGAGATCGATATGGTGCAGGTGCGGCTCGACCGCGGCGAAGGGCATGGCGGGATTCAGAGTCAGCCCGGCGCGACAGCCCTGCTCGCGAATGAGACGGAGCGTGGCCGAGACATCGTGTTTCGCCTCCGGCTCGACATGGACCGTGATCGAGTTCGCGCCCGCCTCGAGAAAACGCGGCACGTAATGATCGGCCCGCTCGATCATGAGATGAACGTCGAGCGGCAACGTCGTTAGGCCGCGGACCAGTTTCACGATCGCCGGGCCGAAGGAAATGTTGTCGACGAACTGGCCATCCATGATGTCGAGATGGAGCCAGTCGGCCCCGGCCGCGACGACCCGCTCCAAGTCCTCGGCGAGGTGGCCGAAGTCGGCCGCGAGGATGGAAGGTGCGATCAGGATGGGCGGTGCGGTCATGGAGAGGAGGAAGGTTGAACGTTCATCCGCGAGGGTTCAATCCTGAAAAGAGTGCGGGTTTCGGCGGGCGTCGGCCAGCTTTCCCTTGACGCGAGGGAGGGGCGTTCCAAGATACATGGTTTTTCGCCTGCCCGGATGTGCGGCATAGCTTTCGCTTAGGTGGGTCCGCCGGCGTTGACGGAAATTTAAGGCTTTTCACATGTTAAATCGACTTTTCGGATGGTTCTCCAGCGATATCGGGATCGATCTCGGGACCGCTAACACGCTCGTTTACGTCAAGGACCAGGGCATCGTGCTGCGCGAGCCTTCGGTTGTGGCGGTCCAGGCCGGCACTTCCAAGGTGCTCGCGGTCGGCGACGAAGCGAAACGCATGCTAGGCCGCACCCCGGCAAATATTGTTGCCGTTAGGCCGCTGAAGGACGGTGTCATCGCGGACTTCGAGGTCACCGAAGCGATGCTGCGGCATTTTATTGCCAAGGTGCACAATAGCCGGGTGCGCGCCCGGCCCCGGGTCGTGATCGCGGTCCCCTCCGGCATTACCGAAGTGGAAAAACGGGCGGTGCGCGAATCGGCGACGCACGCCGGGGCGCGCGAAGTTTATTTGATCGAGGAACCGATGGCGGCGGCGATCGGGGTCGGCCTTCCGGTGCAGGATCCGGCCGGTAACATGATCATCGATATCGGCGGCGGCACGACCGAGGTCGCGCTCATCTCGCTCTCCGGGATTGTCTTCAGCCGCAGCGTGCGCGTGGCGGGCGACGAGCTCGATGAAGCGATCGTGCAATACATGAAGCGCGCCTACAACCTGATGATTGGTGAGCGCACGGCGGAGGAGATCAAAATCAAAATCGGCTCGGCTTATCCGAGCGAAAAAGAAACGAGCGTGGAAGTCAAAGGCCGCGATCTGGTCGCTGGCCTGCCCAAGACCCTGACGATTACTTCGCAGGAAGTGCGGGAAGCTTTGCTCGAACCGATCTCGACCATCGTCGATTCGGTCCGGATCACCCTCGAGCGTTGCCCGCCGGAATTATCGGCCGACCTGGTCGATCGCGGGCTGGTCCTCGCGGGTGGTGGCGCGCTGTTGCGCGGCTTCGATCGCCTCCTGAGCGAAGAGACCGGTTTGCCGGTTCATGTGGCGGAAGATCCACTGAGCGCGGTGGCCGAGGGAACGGGCAAATGTCTGAACGAAATCAAGTTCCTCCGCCAGGTCGCGACGGCCGATCGGCAGTGGCGGCACTAGCAAGATTTGAGATTTCAAATTTGAAATTTGGAATTTCATGAATCGCAGCAGCATTGTTGCGATCGTCCTTTTCGCCGCGGCCCTTCTTGCCCTCCTCAGCCTCGGTCCGCAAGCGACGCGGAAAATTCAGTCGACCTTTTTCCAGGCGATCTCGCCGTTTTTAAAAACCGGCTCCGGCCTGGAGCGGCAGATTACCTCGGTCCGCGCGGGCTTGAAATCGCTCGAGGAACTGGAGCGCGACAACGCCGCCCTGCGGGTGGAAAATCGCTCGCTCAAGGCGACGAATGAAGCGCTGCGCGACGTCGAGCACGAAGTCAATCGCCTCCGGCACGCGCTCAATTATCGCGAGCGCTCGCTCTTTCGTCTCGTCCCGGCGGAAGTCGTCTCGCGCGATTCGTCAACTTGGTGGCGCACGGTCACGATCAATCGCGGCTCGGTCGACGGGCTCGCGCCCGAGATGCCGGTCCTGACCGATGAAGGCCTCGTCGGGCGCACCACCACCGTCAGCGAAAATATTTCCGTCGTCATTCTCATCTCGGATGAAAACTGCCGCGTCGCTGCCAGTGTCGAAGGCACGCGCGAACAGGGGATCGCGACCGGCGAGCGGGTCGCGGGCAGCCTCTCACCGATGCTGGACCTGAATTATCTTTCGAAACAGGCCGAGCTGAAGGAAGGCCAGAAGGTTTACACCTCGGGCGTGGGCGGCGTTTTCCCGTCGGGGCTTTTTGTGGGAACGATCAAGCGCTTTCAGGTTCGCGCGCTCGACAGCCAGGCCAAGCTCACGCCCGCGGTCGATCTGGCGAAACTCGAGGATGTGTTTGTCGTGATCGGAAGGAAGTAGGCATGGTTCTTTTTCTTATTCTCGCCGCGCTCGTTGTGGTGGCGCAGATCGTCGAGATTTTCATCCCGCCGCTGGACTGGATGTTCAACGCCCACGTTTACATCGTGCCGGTGATCGTTTTCTACGGCGCGATGGCGCTGCCGTTTCCGCTCATGCTCAGCCTCGCCTTCATCGCGGGCTTCTTATGGGACGCAATGACGGTCCAGATTCTCGACACCCATGTTGAAATCTCCTTCGGATGGTCGATACTCCTCTACGCGGTGCTCGCCGCCATCATGCACGGTCTCAAGCCTTTATTTAATCGGGGCCGGTGGGAAGTTCATTGTGTTCTCAGCGGCGTCTGCACGTCGCTCATTCTCCTCTCCCAATATCTGATGATTTCTTTCCGGCGCGGCTCCATTTTTTTTGACCGCGAAGTCTGGTGGCAGATCGGCGGACCGGGTCTGCTCGCGATGTTGATGGCCCCGCTCGTCTTTTGGTCGCTCCACTGGGTCGGCCGGCTGGTGAACAATCCGTATCTCGAGGAGTCAGAAAGGTTTGATGAATTCGCGTCGCGCTAGGCCGATTTTCCGCATCCAGTTTCTCGGGCTGTGCATGCTCCTCGGGCTGGCCGCGCTCGTCGCCCGCCTCTGGTGGGTGCAGGTGGCGCGGGGCAAGGAATGGACCGCGCGCGTCCAGGGCAGCTCGGAGGCGACGGTGCGCATCCCGTCGATTCGGGGAGAAATCCGCGACCGTAACGGCGTCGCCCTGGTGCAAAATCGCGCCAGCTACGAAGTCGATTTTTATTTGCCGGAAATGGTGAAGGGCTACCGCCAGCGCTATGGCCGCCCGCCCGAGACGCAGTACCGCGCCACCATCAGCGGCATGCCGAAGGACATGAAGGAGCCGGATATCGTTCGGATCGTGAACGACGGCATCGTGCCGCGGCTGGAGGATCTCGACCTCGCCCGCGACTACAATGCGAACCAGCTCCAGAAGCATTATCGGAACAACACCGAGGTGCCTTATTCCTACATCAAAGACATCGATTTCGAGACGATGGCGAAATTTTCCGAGCATGACGTCGGCCTGCCCGGGGTGGACATCACGATCAAGCCGGTCCGTTCCTACGTCTACGGGGCGCTGGCCGCCCACTTGTTAGGCTACGTCGGCGCGCCGGATGAAACCAATCGGGAGGAGGCGCGCAAGTTCACCTTCTTCCAGGGGGACGTGGAAGGGAAATCGAACATCGAGAAAACGATGGACGAATATCTGCGCGGCCAGCCCGGCATCCGGGTCATGCGGCGCAATGCCAAAGGCGCGATCGATGGCGTGGTGCGCGAGGAACCGCCGCAGGCCGGGGGCAACGTCATTCTTACCCTTGATGCCCGGATCCAGATGATCGCGGAAGAGGCGCTCCGCGCGGTCGGTCGCGGCGCGGTCGTGGTGGTCGACCCGAACAATGGCGACATCCTCGCGATGGCCTCGGTTCCCTCCTTTAATCCGAATGCTTTTATTCCGAGCATCAAGGCGAAAGACTGGGCGGAGTTGCGCCAGGCGAAGGCCCATCCGCTGATCAACCGCGCGGTGAGCGCCTTTCCCCCGGGCTCGACCTTCAAGCTGGTGACGGCGCTGGCCGGAGTGCGCAAAGGGCTCTCGGGCGCGCGTTACAGTTGCGGCGGCGGGGTCGGCTACGGTGATCACTTTTTCCGCTGCCACATCGCGGAGAAAGGGCGCACCCATGGAGTGGTCGGCCTTGAGGAAGCGATCAAGGTTTCCTGCAATTCCTATTTCTATCAGATGGGCAACGCGGCCGGCATCAATGCCATTGTCGACACCGGCGAGACGCTCGGCCTGGGGACGGCGACCGGCGTGGAAATCACCGGCGAGCAACCCGGGGTTTTGCCCGGCCCGGAATGGATGCGGATTCATTACCCTAACGAACGCTGGAGTTCCGCCTATACGGCGAACGTTTCCATCGGCCAGGGCTACGATCTGGTCAGCCCGCTCCAGCTGGCGATGGTTTATGCCGCGCTTGCCAACGGCGGCGTCGCTTACCAGCCCCGCCTGGTCAAGAACGTCGTGGATTCCGCCAACCGGCCCCTGCTGGACGGCAACGGCCAGCCGGTCGTTTCGCAGGAGAAAAAGTTGCGCGGCGATCTGCGGGTCGATTTCCGGCCGGAACAAATTGAGCTCGCCCGCCAGGGACTTTGGAAAGTCGTGAACGAAGCCGGCGGCACGGGCAGCAAGGCCCGGCTCCCAGGCATTCAGGTGGCGGGCAAGACCGGCTCGGCGCAGGCGATGACGGATGGAAAGAGCGATACCATCGCCTGGTTCGGCTGCTTTGCGCCGTACGAAAACGCCCGTTATGCCGTGGCCGTGATGGTCCAGGGCGGGAAGGGCGGCGGCGCCGTGGCGGCGCCCATCGCGCATCGCATTCTGGAGCGGACTTTTGCCTTGGAGAACGGAACTTTCGACGGGCAACTCGCCTGGCTGGAACCGGCGCGCAAAGATGATCCGTATCAGTTTCTCGAGGCGGTGGCTTTTGCCGAAGACGGACCGGCGCTTCCGCTGGCGACCGATGAAACCAATTCTCCCGACGCACGGAGCAGCGCGGCCCAGCTTTCCGGGGCAGAGGGTGCGCCCGACGTCGAGCCCGAAGCCGACGCCCGTGGAACCGTAAAAGCCGTCCCCCGCGCCCGGAAAGTTTTGCGCGCGCAACCAGTCAACCCCCCGGCCGCCCAGCCACAGCGTCCACGCAGCTTTTTTGAGCGGATGTTTAACGCCCGTCCGCGCCCTGCCGCTCCCACCCCGCCTCCGAAGAAGCGCGCGCGGCCGCCGGCTTTTTAAATTGAAACAATGAAGTTCGGAACCGGATGACCGTGATGACTTCGAAAAATTTGCAGCACTATGATCGAACAAGTGAAAAGAATTCTTGGCCTGCGTCGCAAGACCGGCAACAAAATCGTGATCAGCGTCGAGAAACTCGAGCGCCGGGTCGCCCTGCTCGAGGACGGCCAGCTCGAGGAGTATAGCGTCGAGCGCGACGGCTCCCGTAACATCGCGGGCAGCGTTTACAAGGGCCGGGTCAAGAACATCGAGGCTGGCCTGAAAGCGATGTTTGTCGACATCGGCCTCGAGAAAAACGCCTTCCTCCATTTCTGGGACGCGATCCCGGCCGCGCTCGACAGCGGGATCGAGGAAATCGAACGCCCCGAGCGCGGGAACCGGAAAAATCCGAAAAAGCGCCTGACCGCGAAAGACATTCCGAGCATCTACCCGGTCGGCTCCGAGGTCATCGTGCAGGTCACAAAAGGCCCGATCGGGACCAAGGGCCCGCGGGTATCGACCAACCTCAGTTTCGCCGGCCGTTATCTCGTGCTCATGCCTTTCAGTGAACGGAGCGGCATTTCGCGCAAGATCGAGGATCCGAAAGAGCGCGCCCGGCTGCGCAAAATCCTGCGCGAGCTCGATATTCCCGACGGGATCGGCGTCATTATCCGCACCGTGGGCGAGGGGCAGCGCAAACGTTATTTCGTCCGCGACCTCAGCTTCCTCCTCGAGCAATGGGCCAAGATCGAGCAGGAGATCAAGGATCGCCCGGCGGCGGCGCGGGTATTCGAAGAGCCCGATCTGGTCGACCGGACGGTGCGTGATTTTCTGACCGACGAAATCGATGAAGTGATCTGCGACGATCACGCCGCGGTCGAGCGGATGGGCGACATGATCGGGGAAATTTCGCGCCGGGCGAAAAGCCGGATCAAGTTTTACGACAGCAACGCGCCGATCTTCGAGACCTTCGGGGTGCAGAAACAAATCGACGACGCTTTTCATCGCCAGGTCTGGTTGAGATGCGGCGGCTACATCGTGATCGATGAGACCGAAGCGCTGGTCGCGGTGGACGTGAACACCGGCCGCAACAAGGGCGGCCGCGACGTCGAGAAGACCATCCTCCAAACCAACCTCGAAGCCGCCGACGAAATCGCGCGCCAGCTACGTTTGCGCAACATCGGGGGCCTGATCATCGGCGACTTCATTGACATGAAGAACCGCAAGGATCAGCAGATGGTTTACAACCGGATGCGCGAGCGCATGAAGCGGGACAAGGCCAAGACCCATGTCCTGCCACTCTCGTCGTTAGGCCTGATGGAGATGACCCGGCAGCGGGCGCAGGAAAGCCTGAGCGATTCGCTTTATCAAAACTGCCCTTACTGCGAAGGCCGCGGCGTGGTGAAGACGACCATGAGCACGAGCGTGGAAGTGCATCGCGCCCTCAACGCCGTCATGCGCAAATACCAGGACTCGATTCACGATATTCGCGTGATCCTGAATCCCGATGTCTTGAAGCGCCTGAAAGAGGAGGACGAAGAACTGCTCGTCGAGTTGGAGCGGCGTTACGCTGGCCGGTTGATGTTCCGGGCGGACCCGACGTTCCATCACGAGAAATTCGTTCTGACCGACGCGAACACCGGCGCCGAGCTTTCTTAACCGAAGGTGCGCTCCGGCGGAGGAAACACCTTAGCGTTCGGTGTTTCCGCGAACCGCCGCGCTGAAAGACAATCGCGGCCACCGGCTTCGGCAAACGATTAACCGTTAACCCGCAAAGTTCAGAGAATAAGCTTGCAGCGGGAGAGCCGATCCGCTAAGAATTCCGCCCAATTCCGGGAAACAATAATTACGGCTGCCTTTGGGGGGCCAACTCGTCCGCAGTCCGCATGTTATTCTCTCATTTTCGTCAAAGTCTAGCCTTACTCTGCGCCTCTTCCGCGGTCCTGCTCCTGGCTTCCATTAGTGCGGCCAGCGTGGTCACTGAACCGGCCGGCTTCACCACTACCTCCTGCCTGAGCAATTCCGACACACTGGTCACCATCCCTTTCACCCGCCCGCAGGCTTTTGTCGGCTCGGTCGTGTCGGTCTCCGGTGGAACGGTCACGGTCTCCGGTTCCCCGGGCTGGACGACAAACCAGTTTGTTTACGCACAGGGCTCGCAGTCCAACCACTACTACGCCCTGATCGGAGCCGCCGCGGTCGCGAACCCGAAGGAAGGCCACGCTTACCCGATCACCGCGAACTCTGCGTCCACCTTCACTGTCGATACGACGAACGATTCGCTCACCGGCGTCCCCGCAAACGCTCAGGTCGTCATCATTCCTCATTGGACGCTCGCCACCGTCTTCCCTCCGAGCGACGCCAACGTCTCCTTCACCCCCACGACCGCGACGCGCACGATCAAAACGGAGATTTTAATTCCGGATTACAACGCCACCGGCATCAATCCTTCCGCCGCGGCGGTTTATTTCTACAGCGACCAAGTCAATGGCGAGCCGTCGACCGGCTGGCGCATCGTGGGCGACAACGTGACCGATCGTGGGGACGATATTCTGATTCCCGACGGCTACTTTACCGTGCGCAACTTGAACAGCGCCCCGACCCTGCCCTTGACCGCCGTCGGCAGCGTCCTGACGAGAAAGCTCGCGACACCGCAGCTCACAAATGCCGCCAGCGCGCGTGACAATTCGGTCTCGATGGTGCGCCCGATCAGCGTCCCGTTGATTTCGACCGGGTTGAATCCCGCCGATGGATCGTTTGTCGCCACGACCGCGACGCGCTCGCTCCAGGATCAGCTCTTCGTCTTCGACAACACCACCGTGGCGCTGAACAAGTCGCCCTCCGCGGTTTACATTTACGGCGACAATCTCAACGGAGAACCCAGCAACGGGGTCGGCTGGCGCATCATTGGTGACAACGCGACCGATCACGGAGGGGACCTGATCCCGGCCGGCAGCGCATTGATCATCCGCAAGGCGGGCAACGGCACAGGGCAACCGGTCTACTGGACCAATTCGCCCACCTACTAAGTTTCCGGCACGCAATTACCACATGAAAAAGATACTGGCCCTTCTCTTCCTCGTCATCGCGACTCCGGCCTTCGCTGATTTCACGATCATTCTCGACGCAGGGCGACTGAAGATTGATGCGACCACCTCAATGCCGCTCGGATCGGTTTTGGTGCTGGTGGCGGCGGGCGGCGATGGCTCATTCTCCAACTCGCTTTCGGCGGGACAGTATGTTTCCGGAAACGACGTCCTGCTTTCCCTCACGACGGTCACGAATTCGTCTGGAGCTTTTAACATTGCTGGTGGACCGGAGGAGACGCTCAACGTGATCACGATCAACACCGCCAGCTTCCCGGGTTTGGCCGTGGGCGATCTGATCGCGTTGCGCTGGTTCCCACAAATTTCTCAGACGCAGTTCCAAGCCGGCACGACACCGGCGGCGGGAAACAACTTTGGCACCTACAACCCGCTTTTCTGGGGGAACCCGAACAACAATCCTGACGGCGGCAACACGTGGTCGGTGCCCGGTCCGGGCGCGACCGTTAATCTGAATTTTTATACGACGTCTGCTTCTCCTCCGGGAACTCAGAACCCTCTCACCGGCTACGCTCAGTTCAGCGTCATCCCCGAACCGTCGACCTGGGCCTTGCTCTCCTGCGGTTTGATCGGTGCGGTTGGGCTTCGCCTGCGCAAAAAGCGCGCTTAGCCGGGACGGCGAGGGTGATCGCTCTGCCGCGGGGTTTCGCGCTCGAAAACCATCTCCCGCTATTTACGTTTTCCCCGGCCTGATAGAGATTGCGTCCGTGCACAGGTTGCTCCTCGTCTTCGCTTTCATCTGCAGCTCGGCCTATGCCGATTTCTCCGCGACGGTGGACGCGGGCCGGCTGAAGGCTTTTGCCGGGAACCCGATGCCGCATGTCGATAATGTCTTCCCATTCTCCAACGGCTCGCTCCTGCTCCTTATCGCTGCCAATGGCGACGGAACTTTCTCCAGCACCGTCGACCCCGGCAATTTCATCGGCGGCAATGATGTCCTTCTCGCCGCCGGCGGATTTAACAATAGCGGCGGCACCGATGAAACGATCACCTTCTTTTCCGTCCCGACCGGCGGCCTGAATCTGCCGACGGACGATCGGATCGCCCTGCGCTGGTTCCCCGATATCACCTACGCGCAGTATCTCGCCGGGACCAAGCCCTCCGTCGGGCAGCGTTTCGGCACCTACAATCCGCGCACTTCGATTCCGCCAAACACGAGCGACAACCCCGATGGCGGAGATCCGTGGCTGCTTCCGACCGGCGGCTCGATCCAGCTCAATTTCTTCACCGTCGATTCGGACGGCGGCGGCACGCAACACGAAATCGAAGGCTACGCCAACACCGCCGTCTCTGGTTCGCCCACCCCGACGCCGACGCCGACGGCCACGCCCACGCCGACCGTCTCGCCCACACCCACGGTCAGCCCCACGCCGAGCGTGACGCCGACGCCCTCGGTCACTCCAACCCCGAGCGTGACCCCGACGCCATCCGTCACGCCCACGCCGAGCGTGACGCCGACCCCGAGCGCCACCCCGACGCCCGGTCCCTCGGTCTCGCCGACTCCATCCGTCTCCGGCGACGCGCTTCTCAACATCTCGACCCGCGCCCGCGCGGAAACGGGCGACCACGTCCTCATCGGCGGCTTTATTCTTGGGGATGGCGCGACCAAAAACATTGTCGTGCGCGCGCTCGGGCCTTCGTTAGCCGCGCGCGGCGTCGGCTCGCCCCTGCTCGACCCGAGCCTGCAGCTCTTCAATTCTTCCGGGCAATTGATGGCGAGCAACAACGATTGGATGACGAACGACAACCAGCAGGCGATCGCCGACAGCGGCCTGGCGCCGAGCGACACGCGCGAGTCCGCTCTCCTCGTGGAACTCGCACCCGGCGCTTACACCGCGATCGTCACCGGCGTCGACGGGACGGCGAGCAACATCGCGCTGGTCGAGGTTTACGATCTCGATTCGCTGAGCACGCCGCAGCTCCAGAACATTTCCACCCGCGGAACGGTCTCCATCAGCGAGAGCGTCATGATCGCGGGGGTGATCGTCGGCGGCACGAACGGCCAGGTGGCGATCATTCGCGGCATTGGCCCCTCCCTCGTCAACTCGGTGCCGGACGCATTGCCCGACCCGCAGTTGTCGCTCTTCGACAGTTTCGGCACCATCGTGGCGACGAATGACGACTGGCAGGACACCCAGGCGAGCGAGATCGCGGCCACTGGCCTGGCGCCGGCGAACGATCTCGAATCCGCCGTCTTCGCCCCGCTCATGCCCGGCGCTTACACCGCTACCTTGTCCGATGTGAACGGCGCGACCGGCATCGGCCTGATCGAGGTTTACAATATCTCGGGTAGCTTCTAGCCGCCCGCGGCCACGCGCAGGACCTCGAGCCGATCGCCCTCCTGCAACTTCTGCGCGGGCCATTCGCTCCGGCGCAAGGCCACGCCGTTGCGCTCGACCAGCGTCGTCTCGGGCAGGAGCCCGTGGCGCGTGATCAGATCCTGCACCGTGCTCACCTCGCCGCAGTCGGCGGCTTCGCCGTTGAGGAAAATTTTCATCGGCCCGCCAGCGCCTGGTCCCAATCCTTCCAGACCGGTTCGAATCCTCCCCGCCGCAACACGGCCGCGACTTCGGCCGGCGAACGATCGTCGCTGATTTCGAACTGGCCGGTGGCAAGCGCGTCCCCGTTCTCATCCGGCGGCAGGATGCGGCCGCGCACCGTCTGGTGAACCGCGCCGCGCCCCTGGCCGGTGTAACCGCCCGGCTCGGTATGGCTGCCGGAACTCATCATCGTCACGCCTAACGACGCCAGGACGTCACGCAGCGGCGCCGGCTCGCGCGTGCTCAGCACAATGCCGACCCGCGGAAAACAAATCCGGAATGCGCAGATGAGCTGCGCCAGCTCGCGTTCGCCTAACGAAAAGGGGGGCACGAATTCTCCCGCCGCCGGGCGCAGCCGCGGCAGGCTGACGGTGAGGTCCGATTGCCAGCAATGCTTGAGCAAATATTCTACATGCGCCGCGAGGGCGAGCGCCTCCGGCCGCCAGGGCGCGAGGCCGAAGAGCGCCCCGATGCCGATCCGGCGAAAACCGGCGGCGTAGGCACGCTCCGGACAATCGAGCCGCCAGTTAAAGTCGCGCTTCGGACCCGAGGTGTGCATTTCCGCATAGATGGAGCGGTCGTAGGTTTCTTGGTAGACGACCAGTCCCTCCGCCCCGGCCGCGACCAGCGGCTCGTATTCCGCCGTCTCCATCGGCCCGAGCTCGAGCGCGATCGACGAGAAATGCGGCTGGAGCGCGCGGATGCAGTCGGCCAGATAATTGCCGCTGACAAACTTCGGATGTTCGCCGGCGACGAGCAGGACCTGGCGAAATCCCTGGGCCGCGAGATGGCGGCCTTCCGTCACCACCTGCTCGACCGTGAGGGTGACGCGGAGGATCGGGTTGTCGCGCGAGAAACCGCAATAGCGGCAGTTGTTGATGCACTCGTTGCTCAGGTAGAGCGGGGCAAACATCCGCATCGTGCGCCCGAAATTCTGCCGGGTGAGGGCGCGCGCTTCCTGCGCCATCGTCTCGAAGCGGGCGTCATCGACGGGCGCGAGGAGCCCGGCAAAGCGCCGCACGAGGGGCGATTGGACCGGGAGCCGATCGAGAATGCTGGCAAAAGACATCGCCTTAATTTCGCGGTTCAGCCCGGAATCGCAATCGCGGAGCGCGCATGTAGGGTCACGATCGTGAGCACTCCGACTTTTATTCCGTTGCCGAAACGCGAAGTCTCCCGCGACGAGGAGATCGTGAAGCGCGCGCGCGATTTTTCCGCGCAAATGTCGAGGCGCCGGACGGTGCGCGATTTTTCCGTTCGCCCGGTGTCGCGGGAAGTGATCGAGGAGTGCCTGCGCGCGGCGGGCTCGGCGCCGAGCGGCGCCAACCTCCAGCCGTGGCATTTCGTGGCGGTGAGCGACCCGGCGCTGAAACGCGAAATCCGCCTCGCCGCCGAAACGGAGGAGGAGGAATTCTACGAGCACCGCGCGCCTAACGAGTGGCTGGAGGCCCTGGCCGCGATCGGGACCGACGCGCGGAAACCGTTCCTCGAAACCGCGCCCTGGCTGATCGCGATCTTCGCCCAGCCCTACCGGCTGCTGCCCGATGGCCGGAAATTGAAGCATTACTACGCCACCGAATCGGTCGGGATCGCGACCGGAATACTGATCGCGGCGGTGCACCAGGCCGGGCTGGTCTCGCTCACGCACACCCCGAGCCCGATGGGCTTTCTGAACAAGCTTCTCGATCGCCCGGCGCACGAGAAGCCGTTTCTGCTCCTTGTCGTCGGGCACCCCGCGGAGGACGCGAAGGTGCCCGACATTCAGCGCAAAACGCCGCCCGAGATCAGCACCTTTGTTTAAAAGGCGAAGCGGACGCCGGAACGAACCATCCCGAAGTCGTTGCGCTCGCCGTTCACGACGTTCCAGCTGAAGTCGTGAATCACGCCAACGTTAGGCGTGAGGCGAATTTCGAAGCCGGCTCCGAACTGGCCCATGCCCTCGATGTCGGCGTTGCGTCGAATGCTCCCGATGTTCTGGCCGCGGTCGACCAATTCCTCGACTCGCGAGCCGTTGAAGATGACACCGCCACCGGCAAAACCGTAGGGAGCGAAGCGAGTGCCCGGGATCGGATAGCGGAAGATCAGATTGCCCGACGCCTGGCCGATCGCGTCATCAGCGGCGAGGCCGTAGCCTTCGAGGCCGACGCCGAGATAGCGGCTAAACATGTAGTTCACATCGATCCCGCCGCCGAGGGCGTGGTCCGTGCCGAGGTAGCGGTCGCTCCGGTAGGGACGGTTGGTGAAGGCATAAGCGCCGAAGAGATCGAAGTTCCATTCCCGGTCGCGAAACCATTCCTGCGAAGGCTGATATGAGCCCTGCTCGACCTGGGTTTGCGAGGTCTCGAGCGGACCCCCTTGGGTCAAGGTGACGAGCGTCGTGAAGACAATTGTACTGAGGATAAGCTTTTTCATTTCCATTCTCCTTTGGTTAAGGGAGGCGCCGGAGTTCCTTTTGAGCGCCGTTCACCCTTATTACGAAAGGCGATCTCCGTCTGGTTGTCTCTGTTCTTGCATTCGAAGACAGCCGGCGGCCGGCGCTCGGTTACGATATCTCGCGAACGGGCCGCGCCATCCCCGGGGACAAAGGAAGATCGGCTCGCACGGAAATTTTCGCTGGGCAGGCGCGATTGGCTCCCTCATCCTTTGCCCCGCCTAACGTATGAGCGAGATCGCGATAAAATATCCACCGGGTTTCCGTCCGCGGCGGGGATTGAACTGGGGGGCGCTGGGCCTCATGTACGCGTCGTACTACATGTGCCGGTACAACTTCCGGTTTGCCGGCCCCGGCATGAACCAGGAGTTCGGGTTCAACACGACCGACCTCGCCAATCTCTGGGTCATCTGGTCGCTCGCCTACGGCACGGGCCAGCTTTTCAATGGTCTCCTCTCCGACCGGATCGGCGGCAAAGTGATCATGTTGATCGGCGCAGCCGGCACGATCATTTGCAATTTCATTTTTGGCTTCTCGTCCTTCGTCGGCACGTTTTCGACGTTTGGGCTGATCGCTTTGATCAACGGCTGGTTTCAGTCGTGCGGCGCGCCGGGGATGGTGAAGATCAACGCGGCGTGGTTCCGGCGGACCGAGCGCGGAACGTTCGCCGGCATTTTCGGCGTCATGATTCAGTTAGGGCAATTCGCGGCCAACTGGCTCGGCCCGTTCCTGCTCGCAGGTTTCACGCTCACGCTTTGGGGCATCGGCACGTGGGTGGTCGAGCCGGGGAACTGGCGGCTGCTCTTCGTCGTCCCGCCATTCGTCACCGCGGTCATCGCCGTGTTCATGGCCTTGAGTGTGAAAGAAGAACCTGCGCAGGCCGGGTTTCCAAACGCCATCCATGATGAACTCGACGATACGCTGGGGACGCGCGTCACTCTGCAGGAGTCGTTTCAGACGATTTTCCGGCATCCGCTGGTCTGGTTCTATGCCGCGGCCTATGCGAGCACTGGAGCGGTGCGCCACAGCTCCGACCAGATGTCGATCATGTTCTTCAAGGAGCATTTGCTCGTGGATATGAATTCCAAGCCGCTCTCGGTCATGATCACGCTCAACCTGATGACGGCGATGGCAATCATTGGCTCGATCGGAGCGGGGATCATCTCCGACAAGGTCTTCAAAGGCGCCCGCTCGCCCGTGGCGATGGGGCTTTATTTTCTCGAAGCCACCGTCATTAGCTGCGCGGCGGTGGCGATGTTCTCCGGCTGGATCAAGCCGGGCACGCTTGGCGTTTTTCTCGGTGGGATGTTTCTGGTGCTGGTTTCACTGACCGTAAATTCGACGCACTCGATCGTGGGCGCGGCCGCTCCCATGGACATCGGCGGCAAGAAAATGGCCGGGTTTGCCGCCGGTGTGATCGATTCGTTCCAATACTACGGCTCGGCTTTGAGTCTCTTCGTCTTCGGGAGACTGTTCGGACAATATGGCTGGAGCGCGTGGTATCCTCTGATGGTCGTCTTCGCGCTAAGCGGCGGTGTTTGCATGTTGCTGGTCATGCGCAAACAGCGGCGACTGCAGGCAGCGCAGGCCCGGCCGGTTTAGCTGAATAGATTCAGCTGTTCGTTACGCCGGCGAAAAGCGGCGGTGGAGAGCCGCGGGCGCTGACCGATCCCGGCGCGTTTGCAGCCGGCTTCAAACAGCGCGCGGATTTGCTCGGCAAAAATTCCCTCGCCCTCTATGCGCGATCCAAAGCGCGGATCGTTCAGCCGCTCGCCCCCGCGCAGGTGGCGAATGCGGCCGAGCACCTTCTCTTTCCGGCCGGGAAAATGTTCCTCCAACCAGCGCTCGAACAAGGGCGCGACCGCATACGGCAGCCTAACGACGGTGTAACCGGCAAATTGCGCGCCCGCCTCCGCCGCCGCGGCCAGGATCGCCGGCACTTCGTGATCGGTCAGGCCGGGAATGATCGGCGCCGTCATCACCCCGACCGGGATGCCGGCGGCACGGAGTTGCCGGATCGCCTCCAGCCGCGCCCGCGGCGTGGAAGTGCGCGGCTCGAGCACGCGCTGCAGTTTCGGGTCGAGCGAGGTGATCGAAATATTCACCGCCGCGGCCGCGTGCGCCGCGAGTTCGCCTAACCAATCGATATCGCGCGTGACGAGGTGGTTCTTGGTGATGATCCCGACCGGATTGCGAAAACGCGCCAGCACTTCGAGACAGCCTCGCGTGATCTGCAGGCGTCGCTCGACCGGCTGATACGGATCGGTCACTCCGCTCATCACCAGCGTCTGCGGTTTCCAGCGTGGCTTGGAAAGCTCGGCCGTGAGGAGCTCAGCCGCGTTTTCCTTCACCATGATCCGGCTCTCGAAGTCGAGCCCGGCAGAAAAGCCGAGAAACTCATGGGTCGGGCGCGCGTAGCAGTAGATGCAGCCATGCTCGCAACCGCGGTAAGGATTCACGCTCGACTCGAAGCCCACATCGGGGCTGTCGTTATGCGCGATGATGGTGCGGGTGAAATCGCGGTAGTAAACCGTGCGGCGTTTCGGCCGGTCCGGATCATTTTCATCCTCGGGGTCGGGCTCGAGGTGGAGGGCTTCGAAGCGATTGGCAGGGTTGTGGGAAGCGCCGCGGCCGTGGATCGGTGTCGGATTCATTATGAGCCTCGGCATGAAGCACGTTCCCCTGAACGTAGAAACTGTCCAGCAGAAATGAGACAAGGTGTGAGGCATGACCACGATCTGGCCGAGGAGCGACAACCTCTTCGGTAGGGCGAGACTCCGTCGAGCCTGGGAGGAAGCTGGTTTTGCCGCGGCGCGCCGTCCCGGCTCGACGGAGTCTCGCCCTACCGGGCTACCCCGCTGCGCCAGCCTAACGATCTTGCCGGCGCTCGAATGCCGCGTAAGACTATTTCCCACACGAGTCGAGGGAGGGGTGGTCGAGTGGTTGATGGCTCCGGTCTTGAAAACCGGCAGGGCGCAAGCCCTCGTGGGTTCGAATCCCACCCCCTCCGCCAGCTACCCGGTGCGCCGGAAAATTCGCCGCGCCCACGAATGACTCGAATCTGGAGGGCGCTTTCAGGGCCATTGAACTTCGTCGGAGAGGTCACTCTCGGCCCCATTGGCGTCGACGGCCGTGACCGCAAAGTAGGTTGGCCTGCTTCCTCTCACGCCGATTTGAGCAGTTGTTCCCGACACCATCACGAGTCGGAAGTAGTCCCCGGAGCTGCGGCCGTAATAGACGGTGTAACCGGTGATATTCTGTTCCGTATTTGGATCCCATGACAACGTGACATTGGTGACGGTCCCGTCAGGCACGGTCTCATCGTCGATGAACGCGTCCTCAGCATGCGTCCTCGGGACGGGAAGCGCGATCAACATGGCAGGAATCAGGAACAGAGTACAGAAACGTTTCTTCATTGAATAATAAGTGTGCTGTGCGGCCCTCGCCGCATTGCCGTCGTTCGCCGAGGAGGCGAACACCGCGTCCGGTGGTCCGGGAGATGACGACGTCCTGCTTAAACGAAGTAGTAACCGATTGCGACGCTTAGAAAAATTTGTAATCGAACTGAAATCATCCGGTAAGGAATTTAGCGCGGCTAGCTTTATTGGATCGGTTCTTCACGGACGAAAAATGCCATCGAATATCAGGCTCAAGCCGTTGTCTAACGCACAGTTACTTGGATAGCATCGGACGGCGTTCCTTGGCGATGAGCAGCGCGCGGGCACAGAGCCACGCGCAAAGTGCGCCAACGGCCGCGGCGCAGATCACATCCGATAAGTAGTGGGCCGCGACGTAAAGCCGTGAGGCGGCTATGAGCAACGGGATGGGGAGCAGACAAAGGCCGACGCGGCGATTGGCAAACAGGAGCACGCCGAAGAACGCGCTCGTCGCGGCGGTGTGGCCGCTGGGGAAGGAATGATATTTCGAGCCGAGGCGGGGCCCGTTCCAGCCGAGCTCCTGCTTCACCGAAGGCCGGGCGCGACCGGTCGTGATCTTGATTCCTCGCGCGACGACGCCAGCCAAGGCGCAGGCGAGAATCATCGTTAGGCCGATGCGCACCCAGCGTTTGCTCCCGCGCCACCAGGCGAGCGCGACGAGGAGCAATCCGGCCAGGACGTGCCCGGGCCAATCGCCGTAGCGGCTGATCCCGCGCATTACCTGCCTGACAGTGCGGTCGGGGTGCTCATTCACCCAGGCGCGCACAACCGGATCGAAATAGAAGGAAGCTGCGATGGCCAGGCCGGCGAGAAGCAGGAGGAGCAACCATTTCCAGGCCGGCGCAATTTTGTGCATGATGAATTTGCGGGTTGAGTTTCGGCTCCCGCCATCTTTGAATCGCTCTCTTGCAACCTGCAACTCGCAATTTCGCGGCGCTTTTTTTTGGCAGCCTGCTTTTTCATCTCGCCGGGACCTGGATGTTGCCGCTGGTCGACCGCGACGAACCGCGTTTCGCCGAGGCCTCGCGGGAGATGATCGAGCGGGGCGATTATGTGATACCGTATTTCAATAATCGGTATCGTTTCGACAAGCCGCCGCTGACTTATTGGGCGCAAGTTGCTGCTTTTCGCGTCTTTGGGGAAAATTCGTTCGCGGCTCGCTTCCCTTCCGCCCTTGCGGCGGCGCTGACCGCGGTGGTCATATTTGCCTGGGGGCGACGGCTCGATCTGGCCCGCGCCGGTTTTTGGGCGGCGATCATTTTCACCCTCAGCCTGCAAACTTTCGTCCACGCCAAAGCGGCGGTGGCCGATATGTGGCTGGTCCTTTTTATGACTCTGGCGCATTGGGCTGGCTGGGAATTGTTGCGCGATCGTTTCGGCGGCACGTGGCGCAGTGTGGTCGTCAGGCCAGGCGCTCTGCCCGGCTGGTGGTGGCTCTTATATCTCTCTCTCGCGCTCGCTTTTCTGGCCAAGGGACCAATTGGCTGGATCCCGTTAGGCACGGTCGCGATTCTGCAATTTTTCCGGCCGGTCAGTCATTTTGGGCGCCGCTTTCTTTTCGTTAGGGGGACTTTGCTCATGCTGTCGCTGGTCGCGCTCTGGGGCGTGCCCGCGCTGCTCCGGACGCGCGGGGAATTTCTGGAGATCGGCCTCGGACGCCATGTGGTCGGGCGTTCCTTCGGCACGATGCAGGGACACGGCGGGAGCTCGCTTGAGGCGGCGCTGCTCTCGTTGCCGTTTTATTTCCTGACCGTCTTCGTCACCTTCGCGCCGTGGTCGTACAAGATCCCCTGGCTCGGGCGCCGGCTTTGGAAAAAGCGTGACCCACTCGATCTTTATCTCATCGCCAGCACGGCGGTGATCGTCGTCATTTTCACGATCGTGAAGACCAAGTTGCCGCATTACATCCTGCCGGCCTTTCCTCTCCTCGCGCTCCTCCTTGCCCGGCATTGGCTGAATGCCGGCGCGCGCGAAAGCACGTTGCGACGCTGGTCGCTGGGCACGGCAACGGTCTTGCTCGCGGTGGCGCTGATCGGCTTTCCGCTGATCAGCCCACTTTTCCCGTCCACGGTTCTGTTCAAAAAGGCCGAGCCCTATCTGCAGCCCGAGATGGATTTCGCGGCCTACGATTTCGACGCGCCCAGTTTGGTCTGGAATTTCCGCAGCCGGGTGCGCGGCTTCCTGCACTACAATCGTAAAGGCAATCGCGACGTGTCCACTTTGCAGCCCGATCAGGTCCTGCCCTTTCTCGCCAGCCCCGGACCGCACTTCGTCGTCCTGCCGAGCGCGTTGGCGGATCGACTTTACCCGACGCTGCCGAACGGTTATCGGAAGTTCTCAACCCGCGGTTTCGACATTGCGAAAGGCCGCTGGATCGAGCTGACCCTGATAATGAAAAACACATGATCACTTTTTTGCATGGGCGCCTCACGAGCGCGTTACCGACCCAGGCGATCGTCGATGTCGGCGGCGTCGGCTACGAGGTTTTCATCCCCCTCTCGAGTTACGACAAGTTGCCGGACCCGGGCAAGGCGGTTGAGATCCTGACGCATCTGCACGTGCGCGAAGACGCGCAAATTCTCTACGGCTTCATGACCGCGGCGGAGCGCGATTTGTTTCGGTTGCTGGTGAATCACGTGAGCGGGATCGGCCCGAAGCTCGCGCTCGCGGTCCTGAGCGGGATGAGCGTGAGCTATTTCAAAAGCGCGGTCGTGAATTCCGATGTCGCGTCGCTTTCCAAGATCAGCGGGCTCGGCAAAAAGACGGCGGAGCGAATCGTGCTCGAGCTGAAGGATAAACTCGGCGTGGCCGCAGCCTGGGAGGTGGCGAGCGGCGCGCAAGCTCCGACCCCGGAGCAGGAGCAGGCGAACGAAGCCGTCCTCGCCCTAATCGCGCTCGGCTACAAACAGGTCGAGGCGCACAAGGCGGTGCGCGATATCCAGCAAAGCGGCCAAGAAACGGCCGGCGCCGAGGATCTCGTTAGGCTGACTTTGCAACGCCTGGCTTCCGGGAGATAAGCGAGCGCGACGTTGG
>JALYQE010000275.1 GCA_030855965.1 Verrucomicrobiota bacterium
TCTCCTTTTTGAAGGCCGCCGCGAAGCGCGACGGCAGCGCGGTCGGTAAATTTGGCGGCGGCTCGCTGTCGGCCGGGCCGTTCAGCTTTTTCCAGATGAGCCAGAGTTTCACCCGCACCGCCCGCCAGATCTTCGGGGCGAAATAAAGCAGGATGGAGAGAAGAAGAACGAAGACGCCCAACGCCCAGACGGGGTTGAAATGAATCAACGCCAGCCCGCCCAGGACGGCGGCATCCTCCAACAGACTGAGCCCGATATTTGAGAACGGCTCGGGCGAGGCATTGGTCACAAGGCGGGTGGAGGCCTTGGCGGAGTGGGTCACGAGACTGGCGCTGCCCGCCGCCAGAGCGACGATGATGTCGAACGCCGGCGTGGTGTGTCCAAGAACTTGGATCGCCAGAAGTGCGCCGCCGATCGGCCGGATGATGGTGTGGACCGTGTCCCAGGCCGAGTCGACCCAGGGGACTTTGTCGGCGAAAAATTCCAGCACGTAGAGCGTGCCGGAGATCCAGAGAATGAGCGGGTTGCCGAGGATGGCGAGCGACTGGTAGGCCGGGTCGAGCACGATCCAATGCTGGTTGATCGCGAGGCCGGTGACGAAAACCGTCAGGTAAAGATTGACGCCGGCAAGGCAGGCGAGACCGAGGGCGACGCCGAGCAGCTTGAGCTGGTCCACGCCGGAACTATGCGGGCGCGCGCGCCTAAGTCACGCGCTTTTCGGCGCGCTTTGCGTTTGCGGTTGAGGCGGAGCGCTGATAACTCCAAGCCCATGCTCGACATCCGCCTCATTCGTGAACAGCCCGACTTTGTCAAAAGCAGGCTCGCCACCCGGGGCGGCGATGATCACTTAAAAATCGACGAAGTCCTCGCGGTCGATGCCGAGCGCCGCAAAATGGAAACCGCCCTGCAGCAATGCAACGCTGACCGCAAACGCCTGAGTAAGGAAATCGGCGGCGCGCGCAGCCGGGGCGAAGATTCCGGCCCGGCGGAAGATCGCGTCCGGCAGATTGGCGACGAAGCGGCCGAACTCGTCACGCAGGCCGCCGTGGCGGAGGAGCGGCAGCGCGATTTGCTCCTGAACATTCCGAATCTGCCGCATCCCGGCGCGCCGATTGGGACGACTGCGGCGGAAAACCCGGTCGTCCGGAGCTGGGGCGAGAAACCGCAGTTTGGTTTTCCGGTGCTCGATCACGTCGCGCTCGGCGCGAAATTGAAACTCTTCGACGCGGAACGGGCGACGAAGCTGAGCGGCAGCGGGTTCATTTGTTTCACCGGGCCGGGCGCGCGGCTGGAGCGGGCGCTGATCCAGTTCATGCTCGATCTGCATACCATCGAGCACGGTTACCTCGAAGTGAGCCCGCCCTTTCTCGTCCGGCGCGATTGCATGGTCGGGACGACGCAGTTGCCGAAATTTGAAGAGGACATGTACGGCCTCGAGGAGGGCGCGATGTTTCTCGCCCCGACCGCGGAGGTGCCGGTGACGAATCTGCATCGCGAAGAAATTCTGGCGGCCTCCGAACTGCCGAAGAAATTCAGCGCCTACACGCCCTGCTTCCGGCGCGAAGCCGGCTCGGCCGGACGCGAGACGCGGGGCATTATCCGCGTCCATCAGTTCGACAAGGTGGAGCTGGTGAAAATCACCGCCCCGGAAAATTCCTACGTCGAACACGAGGCGCTGACGGCGGATGCGGAACGCGTCCTGCAGTCGTTAGGCCTGCATTATCGCGTGATCGAGCTCTGCACCGGCGATCTCGGCTTCGGCTCGGCCAAAACCTATGATCTCGAGGTCTGGTCACCGGGCTCCCGCGACGGCGGGACCTATCTCGAAGTTTCGAGCTGCTCGAACTTTGAGGATTTCCAGGCGCGCCGGATGAATCTCCGCTTCAAGGACGCGGAGGGGAAAAACCGCTTCTGCCACACTCTGAACGGCTCGGGCACCGCGCTGCCCCGGCTTTTTGCCGCCCTGATCGAGCATTATCAGCAGGCGGACGGCTCGGTCCGGATCCCGGAGAAATTGCAGCGCTATTTTGGCGCCGCCGAAATTCGTTAGGCGGGCGGGGTTTCCGCAAAAAGATCGAGCTGCCCGCGTTCGTTTGCCGGGGCGGCCAACGGCGCGGACGGCAGCGGCATTTCAAACCCGAGCCGTTGCGCCAATCGCTGGCAGGTCTCGGGAGAAAATCCTTCGTAGTGATTATTAGCGAAGGTCCAGACACTGCGGATTTTATCGAGATGGCGCTGGATGCGAAGGGCCCAGCTATCGAGCGCGGCCTCTCGTTTCCAGAGCAGTTTGCCATAGCGATGAATGCGCTGGCCCTGTTCATCGTATTTCGTGACGGCGTCCCCGAGCAGCCGGAGGTAGAGGAAGTCGGTCGTGATCGGCTGAAACTCGAACGGCGCCTGGTTGCGTTCGTTGAGCGGGCTCATGTCCGACCAAACCCAGCAGACGCGATGTTTCTCGAGCAGCCGGATGACGTGCGGCCGATGCCAGCCGGCGTGGCGAAATTCAATCGCAAACCGAAAATCGGAGGGCAACTGAGCGACAAACTCCCGCAGCCCGATCTTTTCCTCCTTCGGCCCGTAGGAGGGCGGCAGTTGAATCAGGACGACGCGGAGTTTCGGCGCGAGCGGCTCGAGGGCGCGGAGGAAAGCCGTCAATTCAACCTGGCAATCGTGCAGCCGGCGCTGGTGGGTGATTGCGCGCGGCAGTTTGCAGCTGAAACGAAAATGCGAAGGGGTCATCTCCATCCAGCGCTGCGCGACCGCGGCCGAGGGCGCACTGTAGAATGTGGAGTCGATCTCCACCGCCGGGAAATAGCGCGCGTAATATTCCAGCCAGCGATTGGAGGGCCAGTCCTTCGGATAAAGCACTCCGCTCCATTCGTCGAAGCTCCAGGCGCAAGCGCCCAAGCGGATTTTCTGCTGCTCGATCAGGTTCAAAATGCGAGCGGGAAGCCGGCAGTGTCGCCAGGTCAGCCCCGCTCCAAAGCGTATCGGATTCCAACGGGCGGTCGCGCCTTTTCTCGTGCATTTTCCCCCGCGACCGGCGCCCCGGCCCGGCTTGACGGGCTGCGCATCGTTCATTACCCTGCGAATCCCAATGAGCTATCGCGTTCGCTTTATTCTTTTGTTCGCCGCTGCCTGTGTGGCGTTTCCGGAGCGCAGCCCCGCTCCCGTGATCTTTCGCCCGAGCGAAAAGGTGAAATATAAGGCACCCGGCGAAGTCGAGATCAGCGGCAACGCAAACGAGATGTTCGCCCAGGCCGAAGCGGCGGAGAACGGCGGCGACCGCGGTCGCGCGATCAAAATCTATAAGCGCATGGTCAAGCGCTACCCGCGCTCGGACAAGTCGCCCGAGGCCACTTTTCGCGCCGCCAAATTGACCGAACTGGAAGGCAATTTGCTCAAGGCCGCGCCGATTTATCGCGGCCTGATGGAGACCTTCCCGCAGTCGTCCCGGTTCCAGGAAGCGATCGAGTCGCAGTTCCGGATCGGCGAGATTTTGCTCAACGGAAAAAAGCGGAAAATTCTCGGCGTTCCCGTCGGCTCGACTCTCGACGAGGCGGTGGATATCTTCGCCGCCATTGTGCGGAGCGCCCCCTACGGGCGCTACACGGCGCGAGCGCAGTTTAATATCGGCCGGGCGCGCGAGAAACAGGCCTCGCCCGATCTCGCAATCGACGCCTACCAATCGGTCGTGGAAAAATTCCCTAACGATCCCCTGGCAGTCGATGCCCAATACCAGATCGGTTACATCTGGTTCGCGGCCACCCGCGCCGGCACTTACGATCCCTCGGCCGCGGATCGGGCCCGAACCGCATTCCAGGATTTCCTCTTTCGCTTTCCGAAAAGCGAGAAAGCCGCCCAGGCGCGTGAGAACCTGGCCCTGCTCGAGCGCCGCCTGACCAAGGGCTCGCTCGAGATCGCGCAGTATTACGACAAGGCGAAAAATTACCGGGCCGCCGTCCTTTATTACAATGAAGTGATCCGGCAACAGCCCGGCTCGCCGGAAAGCACCGTCGCGAAAACCCGGATCGAACAATTGCGTTCGAAAGTCGGCGACGCCGCCCTCGAATCGGCTGCCCAGATCGCCGAGCGCCGCGCCAAGAACGCCGCCCCGAAAAAGACCGCTGCCAGCTCCACGGCCGAGCCTTCGGCGCGCGAAGAACGGCCGCCCACGCCGCCTGAGATGCGCGGCAACCCGGACGAGATCGCGCCCCTGCCGCCGCCGTCCCCTCTGGATTCACTGCCGCCGCCGGCCACGACCGACAGTTCTCCCGCCCCCGACACTGCGATTTCGGCGGAGCCCTCCCCCACGCCCGAGGCCTCGGCCACCCCCTAGCGGTGAAAAAACTTCTCGGCGTCGCTCTTCTCGTCTTTTCGTTAGGCGGATGCGCCGGTTATCACCTCGGGCCGATCCAGCCCCACGCCCTGCGCCAGGTGCATAGCATCGCGGTGCCGACTTTCGAGAACCGGACGCTCGCCCCGCGCATCGCCGTGCTCGTGACCGACACCGTGATCAAACAATTTCAACAGGACGGCACCTATCGCATCGCGAGCGACGAGACGGCCGACGCCATCCTCAAGGGCGAAATCACCCGGATCTACCGCGCGCCGGCGCGTTCGGTGCGCGGGAACGTCCTGGCCACGAACGAATTCAACCTCTCCCTGCGCGTGCGTTACACCCTGCTCGAACGCGGAACCGGCAAGACCCTGACCTCGCCCCTCGAAGTCGCCGGCACGACCAGCTTTTTCGTCGGGCCCGACATCACTTCCGATGAACGGCAGGCGTTGCCCCTGGCCGCGGAAGAGCTGGCCATCCGGCTCGTAAGCCAGCTGAGTGAAGGCTGGTGAACGTGAAGGGCCAAGAAAAACTCTGGCGAATCCTACAGGACAAGCTGGAGATGCTGCTGGCGGGCAACCAGCTGCCGGAAGCATTGCGGGTGGCAGAGACCGCGCTCGAGCTGGCGCAGCGCGTCTTTCCCGAGAACCATCCCTCGCTCGCCCAGAGCTTCGAACGGCTCGGGCAGATCCACGACCTGCGCGACAAGGACTCCGAGGCCAAGGCTTTCCTCGTCCAGGCGCTGGCGATCATGGAAAAAAACGATCCGCCGGATCAGCGCGCCATTTATCGGCTGGCCCGCCGGCTGGCTTATCTCTGCGATGTGGGCAGCCGCGAAGAAGAAGCGATCAAATACTACGAGAAAGCGATCCAGGCCGGGAGCGAACTCGACAACGTGCCCCACTCCGACCTGGGCACGATGTTGAATAACGTCGCGCTCATTTACCGGCGGAGCGGCCAGGGCAACGCGGCCGAGCCCTATTACCTGCAGGCCCTCGCCCTTTACGAGAAGCAGGTCGGTTCCGAGCACGTGGACGTGGCCGCGGTCCTGAATAACCTCGGGGTTTTCTACACGAGCGAGAACCGGCTCGAGGAAGCTGAGCAGATGCACCAGCGCGCCCTCGCGATTCGGCGCCGAGTGAATCCGAAGGGCCATTCCGATATCGCGCAATCCAAATGCAATCTCGCGGTCGTCTACCATTCGCGCGGCGACCTCACCCGCGCGGGAGAGCTTTACCAGGAATCGCTCCGGCAGTGGGAAGGCGTGGCCCGGCCCTCGGAGGATTACGAAATCGTCGCCTCGAACTATGCCGACCTTTTGCGATCGTTAGGCAAAGGGCGCCGCGCCGGGGCGATCGAATCGCGCGCCCGGAAAATCCGCGCTCGCGCGGAAGTCGGCCCGGCCTGAGAATCGCTGCTTGCGGTTGGGACGGCGGCGGGCAATTTACAGGCCGCTCGGCGCGACGCTCACGTGGCGGAATGGCAGACGCGTACGGCTCAGGACCGTATGGGGAAACCCGTGGAGGTTCGACTCCTCTCGTGAGCAGAGCGCCCGCCGCCGCTGCCAGAAGCGGCGCCTAACGACTGAAGAGCCCACGCAAACCGCCGCGCGACTTCGACTTTTGCGCGATCTGCGCCGGCCAGCATTCCACGATCTCGAGAGCGAGAAAGCGGAAGAGCGTGAGCCGGGCAAACTTGATGTCGAGCCGGAGATTTTTCGAAATTTGCGCAATCGAGCGGCTGCCGTTGAACTGCGAGGCGAACTGCGCTTCCGCCACCGTCAGGCGCAGTTCCTGCACCCGTTCGTAGCCGTCGCGGGTATAGGCCGGGACCGAGCCGCTATCGGAGAGCTCCTTCGTGTTGAGCGCCGGGTATTGCACAAACCGCAGCGTGCTCAGCGCCCACTGGTCGAGGCTATCCTCCGAGGGGGGCATCTCGCCGGTAAACTCGGGTAATTCCTGCTGCTCAAACATGAATCGCACCCGCTCCGTCCAGAGCTGCGAGAAAAGCCGTTGCCCATAGTGCTGCACGAGCTGCATCGCCGGCTCGCGCAGAATGAGCCCTTCCCCCGCGAGGGTGATGAATATCGGGCAACCATCTCTGGTCTGCCGCTCCCGCGCCGCCTCGATCCGCTCGCGGCCCACATTGAGAAGCGTGACGGGTGCCTCTTCGCAGTAGAGCTGCGGATTGCGGGTCGTGACCAAGACAATCTCGCCCTCGCGCGCCAACAATTCGACCGAGTCGCGGGACCAAAAGGCGTGCAGCCGGCCGGTGAGCTTCTCGCGCGCGATGGTCTGCAACGCCCAGTGCAGGGAGAAGAAACTCGAGTCGCCGCAGAAATAAGCGCCGCGGGAGGCGCGCTCGATTTCGTCCTCCGGCGCCGGTGGCGCGGCAGGTTTGGGCGCGGGCGCGACCGGCGGCGGTGGCGCCGGCTTGGATTCTTTCCCTAACGAACTGGTAAGAACCGGGGACGGAGTGCTCGCCACCGGACGAGGCGGCGGCATCGGCCGCGGGTTCGTCGTCGCGACCGGCCGGGGCTCGTTAGGCGCATTCTCTTTTCCCCCGAGATAGCTGCGGACGGAATTGATCAACGTCTCGGAAGTGAACGGCTTGTTCAGCGCGCCGATCACGTTTGGAATTTCGGCGCTGTTCGGCTGCAGATCGCTCCCCAACCCGGAAACGTACACCACCGGGATCTTCGCCGTCAGCGGATCGGCCACCAGTTGCCGGCAGACGGCGTCGCCCTTCATATCGGGCAGAATAAAATCGAGCAGAATCAGGTCGGGCTTCTCGCTCCGGCTCATTTCCAGGCCTTCCGCCGCGGTCGGGGCGGTCAGGACGCGGTAGTTTTGCTCGTCCAGGATTTCCTTTATGAAACTGAGCAGCATCGCGCTGTCGTCGATCACCAGGATGGTCTTGGAGGAGGCTTCGTTAGGCACGGCCGTCTCCGTCGCAGCCGGCGGCGCGGTGTTGCGCGACTCGTCGATCGTGCGCACCGCTTCCATCAGCAGCACCTGCCAGTCGATCTCGATCGTGCGCGGCATCTCCAGCGGCACCGGCACTTCGGAAATCATGCCGCCTTTCCAGTCGACGATTTCGTTAAACGCGGCCAGCCCTTCCTTCCCCGGGGCGGTGGCGTGGCGCACCTGCCCATTCTCGAAATAGACGCGCGCCTTTTCCCCGCGCGGCCCGGTGAACTCCAGCATCGAGGTTGCGCCGCTGATGCATTTGAGCTGGATAATGTCGGCAATGTGCAGATCGCTCAGCGTGCCTTGGAAGCGTTCGCCTTCGCTGGTGTCGCTCGGGGCGAGGAGCGCCTCCACCAGGGTCATGAAGTCCGCCCGTGGGAACGGTTTCTCCAGAAAATGGATCGCCCCCAGACCAGCCACCTGCTCGCGCTGGGCGGCGAAATGAATCGCGGTCAGGATAATGGCGCGGGCGTCGGGGTGACTCGTGCGCAGATCGTAAATGAACTCCTGCGCCAGGTCGTAGGTCGCGTCGACATCCAGGACAAAGAGGGCCGGCTTTTGGTCGACCACCAGTTGTTGCGCCTCGCCTAACGAAGCCGCGCGCGCCGCGATGGTGCCGGGAGCTGCTTCCTCCACCGCGCCGAGGATTTCCGCGGCCAAGCTCTCATCTGGCTCCAGGACGAGGACTTGCAGACGAGAAGTTGGAGAGGTCGGAGTGCTGGCGCTACCTTGGTTCACAATGGCGAAGATGGAGCAAGTGGCGAACCACCATGGCCACCCTACCCGTGTATCGCCCTAGAGATGACCGAGCGCAGCGAAATGAAAAGTATTTTTTCGCTCGCCCGAAAGTCGGCGACCGCCAGCAGCCGAGCCGACAGTCGCTGAAGACCTAGTTCGTATGCACGCCGGTCGTCAAAGAGCGACCGCTGTCCGTCCGCACCGTGGTGGAACAACTGGCGAAGGTTGCGAGTAAAAGAATGGCGCCAAAGATGGAAAGAAGAATGGTTCGCATAATTGTGATGTCTGTTTAGCTGATATTCGTAAACGGTTTGGCCAGTGGGCGTCTCCGACTGAATTTATTGCGCGCCCCTCGCCTCAGGCCGCAAAATGTTTGGCCAGCTCGCGCCGGCTGATTTTCCCCCGCTCGTTCGCCGGGAGGGTTGCAAGCAGGAAGATCCGCTTCGGCACCTGCCAGCCGCTCAAGCGGGTCCGGCAATATTCCAGCAGCGCGGCTTCATCCGTTTCTTCCGCGGCGACCACGCAGGCGACCACCTCCTGGTTGCGCAAGGCGGAGGCACGACCAAAAACCACCGCCTGTCGAACCGCGGCGTGAGCGAGGAGATGCGCCTCCACTTCCGCTGGGTTCACTTTTTTTCCCGCCACATTAATCACGTCCGAGATCCGTCCCACGATGCGGACGCCCTCTTGACCGAGCGCGAGGAGATCATCGGGCAGAAAGCGATCCTCGCTTAGTTTCTCCGGCTCAGGTTCCGGAAAATAACCATCACCAACCGCCGCGCTCCGCACCCGGACCCGGGTCGCCCCGGCCTTCGGATCGAGCGGCTCCAGTTTCACTCCGCGCAGCGGGGCTCCGACAAAACCCTCGAGCGTTCCCACCTCCGCCGAGCCGTCGTAGCAAAGGCCGCCGCTTTCCGAGGCACCGTAGAAGGAGTGAATCGGAAGCCCGAATTTAGCGCGAAAATTTTCCGCCACCCGCCGGCTGAGCGGCGCGCCGGCAGAAATGCAAAGGCGCAGTTTCGGCAAGCTGGGCGCATCGTTCATCTCGCCGAAAGCCTGGTAAAAGAGCGGCATTCCCGGGAAGACGGTGGCGCCCGTCCGCGCGAGATCGTCGAGCACCGCGCGGGGGATGCGATCATTGCTCATCACCATCGGCACACCACGCACGAGCAGGGGCGTGATCAGATTGCTGAACCCGTAGGAATGCGAAAGCGGAATGACGGCGAAATTCAGGTCCGCCTCGTGAATTCCCATCGTGTCACAGATCTGGGTCGCGTCGGCCAGGAGTTGCGCACTGCGGAAGCGAATCGCGCGCGGGGCCGCGGTCGTGCCGGAGGTCAGCTTGAGAAGAACCGGAGGGCGCTCGCCCCATCCGATCGACTGCTGGTCCGGCAGCCGCTCGGCTCCGCTTTCCACCGTCGTAATGAGCGCCGTGGCGCGGCACGTTTGCAGGGCGGAAGCGCGTTCCTGGTCGCTCATCGTGCGCTCCAGCGGCAACACCACGATCCCTCGGCGCAGGCAGGCGAGGAGCAAGGCCGGCCAATGCGCGTGGTTTCCGATCTGGACCGCAATAATTTCGCCGGCGCGCAATGCCCGCAGCGCGCCCGTCTCGTAGGCTCGGCTCAATTC
>JALYQE010000284.1 GCA_030855965.1 Verrucomicrobiota bacterium
CTCCGCAGCGACGAAGACCCTCTTCTTTTCCTTCCTGCGATCGAAGCTTCCCTCCTCACCAGGCTTCACTCTTGCCTAACGACGAGAAATCTGCCTTCGCCATGCACCTTTTGAGCAACACGCCCTATAGATGCGACCCCGTCAGCTCCCCCTGGGTCACCGATGCCACCGGCATCCTGACCGGCCAAGGCTGGTTGTATCTGGTCGCCGTTCTGGACGTCTGCAGCCGGCGGGTCGTCGGCTGGGCCATGAGCCCTATCCTCGACGCTCCGCTCACCATCGCCGCGCTGCGCATGGCCTTGCGCCAACGTCGGCCGGAAGGAACCCTCATCGTCCACTCCGATCGGGGCAGTCAGTTCGCCAGCGCGGCTTATCGGCAGCTCTTGGCTCAGCACGCTCTACTCCCTTCCATGAGCCGCGCCGGGAACTGCTACGATAACGCCTTTATCGAGTCGTTCTGGAGCAGCCTCAAATACGAGCTGGTCTATCATCACCGCTTCGCCACTCGGGCCGAGGCCCGCACCGCCATCTTCGACTACATCGAAACCTTCTATAACCGCACCAGACTCCACTCCAGTCTTGCCTATCTCAGCCCAATCAACTTTGAATCCAAACTAAACAACTAAACAAAAGGAATTGGTCCCTCATTCACTGTCCGAAGAAACGATGCAAGCCCAGACCGACCCCAATTCTCCACCGACCCCAATTCTCCACACTTTCCTTTGGTACTCTTATTTCGCCACGCTCGATTTGGGCAACAGGCCGTCTGAAGCTGACCCCGACTTCCCCCGCTACCTATCTCCGTGCGTTATCGTTAAAGCGAATCGACCGTGCAACTGTCTTCAAGACGGCCAAATACGTTGCCAGCTTGTGAGTGTCGCCGGTCCTCAAACAAACCTCGACGCCGACGTGTTTGTAATGAAGCAACACAAGATAACTCGTATAGGCCTTTCCATATCGGGGCTGCGAGTGGAGACCCCAAATCGTAAGGCTTCGCTTCATTCCTGCATCAAAGCATTCTATTGTTTGAACGTGGTCAACTGGCGAGAACTCCTCCATGTTAGATGCTGTCTGGGACATTTTTGGATCCACGAGATCACTTATACCAGGGTCAGACTCACCGGCAACCCGTGCTTCGATCGATAAGTAAAGAGCGGAGTGTTCCTCGTCAGCGTTCCCTTCGGGCACGAAAACCCGCTTAAAGCCACTGCGCAGGTTAGTCTTATCACTGATTACCCAGCCATTGGGCGAGTCAAAAGCTACTCTTATATTTGGATCGCGCGGAGGCCCCAAACCTCCGGCGGGTGTCAATTCATACCCCTTGGCCGAACAATTCGTGCACGTCAGGAGCAAGATAGCCGCCACCTTGCTTAGCCACCCGTAGACAGTCAGGCTGCCGCCGAAAAATGTCTCGCCCAAAGTGGCCCAAATCGCGCCTTTGCTGGCCAGGATAGTGCTGGAGTGAAAATTCGTCGGATTCGAGTCTTTCATCGGAGGTCGCCCATATCAGCCTTTCTTTTTCTTCTTTCCCGGTTTGCGAATCGGAACATACTGAGAGAGGGCGCTGCCTGCCTGGTAACATGGATTACCCCAGCGGCCGAGCCCATTGTTATTATACAACGTATTTGAATGATCTGAAAAGGGGTCGACGCTTGAATTTTGAGACATTGTCAGGCTAGCGACAGCATCCTCAGTTGCCGGCCGGAAGGTTAAGCTTCGCCTCCTCACCCAGCACGACCCCCAGCGAGCGCCTCGTCTTGATTCGGCGCCCCCGCAAATTCGATCCGTGTCTTGCGAGCCATGCCCAGACCGAGAAAAGCAGCTGCCGCCCGGGCCGTCGAGTTTTTCCGCAAAATTCAAGCATCGACCCCTTCTGCCCCTGCCTCCTTCGATCAAAACGACGACCGCGCTGACTGGTGGCAGAACATCCTCAACGTGGGCAATCCTATCCTGACCGATCTCGGCCTGCCGGCCCCGCAGATCGCTTCCATCATGGCCGACGCGGCATACGACCGGCGCGTCCCGTGGGGGGCGCGCCGGTTTCGTTTTCCGGCAGGGAGCAGCGGTTTGCTGTCCCGGCCTCTCTCTTTAGGTTCGTCGTGAACCGGGTCATCTGGCCCAGGCCTCATGCCAATGACGGTTGCCCATCATGACTAACAAACAAAACAAAGGGCGGGGCAGGGGAGGGATGGGGAAGGATGAAGGCGAAAGGATGAAGGATGAAAACAGGGCAGGCCAGGCGGGTGTGATCGCGCGCTACCGGGAGTATCTCCCGGTCTCGGCCGCGACTCCGGTGGTGTCGTTAGGCGAGGGCGGGACGCCGCTCCTGCATTCACCGCGCCTGAGCGCGGCGGTCGGGCGCGGCTGCGAGGTCTTGGTCAAATATGAAGGGCTCAACCCGACGGGGTCGTTTAAGGATCGCGGGATGACGGTGGCGGTCTCGAAGGCGCTGGAGCGGGGCGCGACGGCGCTGATCTGCGCCTCGACCGGGAATACCTCCGCCTCGGCCGCAGCCTATGCGGCGCGGGCGGGTTTATTGTGCGCGGTGGTGCTCCCGGCCGGGAGAATCGCGAGCGGTAAGATGGCGCAGGCTTTCGCCTACGGGGCGCGGGTGGTCGCGATCGAGGGCAACTTCGACCAGGCGCTCGAGATCGTTAGGGCGCTCGGGGCAGGGGAGGAGTTTGCAATCGTGAACTCGATTAACCCGGACCGGATCGCGGGTCAGAAAACGGCTGCGTTTGAGATTATGGACGAACTGGGCGATGCGCCCGATCTGCATCTCCTGCCGGTCGGCAATGCCGGCAACATCACCGCCTATTGGGCCGGCTACCGGGAGTATCGCGCGGCCGGGAAAGCGCGCACGGAACCGCGGATGATCGGGTTCCAGGCGGCGGGGGCGGCGCCGATTTTCCGGAATGAAGTCATCGCCAAACCGGAGACGCTGGCGACGGCGATCCGGATCGGGAACCCGGCGAGCTGGAGCCAGGCGAACGCGGCGATCGGGGAATCGAAGGGGATGATCGACATCGTGAGTGATGAGGAAATTCTCGCGGCGCAACGCTGGCTGGCGAGCGCGGAAGGAATTTTCGTCGAGCCGGCCAGCGCCGCGCCGATCGCCGGTCTCTTGCGCGCGGCCGATCCGCAACGCGCTGCGCGCTTCGCCGCGGCCTCGATTCCGGAGGGAAGCCGGATCGTTTGCACGGTCACGGGGCACGGCCTGAAGGATCCCGAAATCGTCGCCGCCGGCATCGTGCTCTCGCCGCCGATCCCGCCTAACGAGTCGGCGGTGCGGCGGGCGATTGCTGCGGCCCGGGGTTGACAGCGCCCGCGGATTGGAGAAAACGGGGCGGCGCATTTGATCATGGGTTTGATTGTTCAAAAATACGGCGGCACTTCCGTCGGCAATACCGAGCGTATGCGGCGGGTGGCGGAGCGTCTCCTCGCGACGAAGCGCGCCGGGCACGATGTCGTCGCGGTCATCTCGGCGATGGCGGGCGTGACGGATAACCTGATCAAGCTGGCGCGGGAAATTTCGCCGCAACCGACGGAGCGCGAGATGGACGCGCTCCTCGCCACCGGCGAGCAGGGCTCGAGCGCGCTGATCGCGATGGCGGTGAACGCGCTCGGCGGCAAGGCGGTTTCGTTAAGCGGCGCGGCGGCCGGGATCGTGACGGATGGCGTGCACACGAAGGCGAAAATTTCCCACATCTCGCCGCGGCAGATCAATGAGCTGCTGGCGGAGGATTACATCGTGGTCGTGGCCGGCTTCCAGGGGCAAAGCCGGGAAGGTGCGCTGACGACGTTAGGCCGGGGCGGCTCAGATTTGACCGCGATCGCGCTCGCCGCCGCTCTGAAAGCGGACGATTGCCAGATCTTCACCGACGTCGACGGAGTCCATACCTGCGACCCGCGGGTGGTGCCGGACGCGAGCAAGATCGACGAAATCGCGCACGACGAATTGCTCGAGATGGCGGGCGCCGGTTCCAAGGTGATGCAGTCGCGCGCGGTGGAGTTTGCAAAAAAATTTGGGGTCGGCTTCGAAGTCCGCTCGAGCATGAAGGACGTGCCCGGGACGCGGGCGACGGCGGAAGCGCCCAACATGGAGGACGTGGTGGTGCGGGCGGTCAGCCTCGAGCGCAACCAGGCGAAGGTGACGATCTGCGGGGTGCCGGACCGGCCGGGTTGTGCGGGGCAAATTTTTTCCGCGATCTCGGCCGCGAATGTGAGCGTCGACATGATCGCGCAAAGCGCCTCGACCACCGGGACGACCGACTTGTCTTTCACTTTGCACAAGGACGAGTTTGCGACCGCGGAGAAGCTGCTCGCCCCGCTCGTGTCGGAGATCGGCGCCTCCGCCATGACCGCGACGACGGGCGTAGCCAAGCTCAGCGTGGTGGGAATCGGGATGCGTTCGCACGCCGGCGTGGCCTCGCGGCTTTTCGCCTGTCTCGGGGAAGCCGGGGTCAATATCCAGTTGATCTCGACTTCGGAAATCAAGATCGCGGTCGTGGTCGACGAGACGGAACTCGATCGCGCCGCGCAAGTGACCCACGCCGCCTTCGGCCTGGCCACGCCGCGGTCGAGCGCGCAGCCCTAACGAATCTGCCGGAAGACGAATCTTCCTGGTGGCGGCTCCAGTTACTTAACCGGTTCGACGTAGAACTCCGCGATCCGGCTGACGCGCATCTTCCAACCGAAGACGCTTTTGGTAATCGCGACTGCGGGACGATCGGCCTGGCCGCCAAATCTGTCGCCTTTGTTCGCCAGCTTCCAGCGCGTGCCGTCCTCGAGGGTGATGATGTCGCCATAGCCTGCACCATTCCAAGCCCCGTCGATCCGGCTCACGACGAGTTGCAGTCTCACCCGCGACTCGCGCATGGCGGCTTTCTTTTCTGCTTGCTCGCGGTAACCCTGGAGCCAGGCATTGAGCTTGGCCAGCTCCGCCCCAGAGAGTTTGTCGAGGCCGGCGGCCTTGAATTCCTCGGGCGTCATGGCCTGCTCGATGCCGGCGGCGTCGCCTTGGGCGCGGGCGAACGGGACCGTGCCTAACGAGAAGGCGACGAACGCGAGGGCGATGAAGATGCGACGAGAGAGGATGGTGTTTTTCATGAGGATGAGAGCGGCAAGTGCCGCAGCGTATCAAGTGGTTGCAGGCGGTCAAGCCGCGGTCTGCCGGCAAACCGGAGAATCAAATGAGGTCTTTTCGCATCCGCACATGTTTGACGGCATCGAAGATGGTCGGTGCCGGGCCGATCGTCTTGAAGCCGTGGTTTTGGTAAAAGCGCTGGGCGTCCTCTCGGGCATTGAGGATGATCGATGCCGCGCCGGCAGCGCGGGCGCGTCTCTCGAACTCTTCCAGGATTCGGCCGCCGAGGCCCTGGCCGCGCGCCGAAGGCTCGACCGCCATGTAGCGCACTTGCGCTTCGGCTGAAGAATTGAAATGAAGCCGACCCACAGCGAGTGGGCGGTAATCCGGATCGGCAATCATGAGATGTTCGCTCGTTTCTTCGGCCTCGTCCCGTTCTGAACCGCGCGGTTGATCCCAGGGTGCCCGGAGAATTCGCCAGCGGAGATCAAAATAGTCGGCCCATTCAGCAGGTGTCAGCGGTGACCGCGGCGCTGAGTGCTGAGGCGAACGCGGCGAAGAAGCGACGTCGTGCGGCATGGGCGCGAATATCTGCGCACAGGCGTGAAGGGGAAAGTGAATTTCCAGCCACTTACGCACTGGATCTACAACATCAGACAATGTATGTCATATAAAGTGTATATCTGTGGCAAGCCGGCGGACGGCTCTTTGCTTGATCACTCGATCTCTTGAGCGCCGCGCTCTTCTTCGTGATTCGATCTCGGAAAACCGACTTTCGGGCCAGAGAGGTCTGCTTCTTAGCCGGGCGTGGCGCTGCCGCTCCACTTCAGCTTCTGCCGGACAACTCCAAAGAATGAAAGCTCCGGTAAGACCGCGAGAGGCAACGTTTTCTCCGCGCGGCGGATCGTGACAACAGAACCGAACTCGAGCGGCACCGGGCTGCGGCCGTCGAGAGTCAGGTAAACTGGGTAGTCCGGTTCGCTGGCCTCGACCTCGATCACGGCGCTATCTCCCACGATCACCGAACGATTGGTCAGGACGTGCGGACAGATGGGCGTGATGACGAAAACACCGGAGTGCGGTTCGAGGATCGGCCCGCCCGCGGAAAGCGAGTAAGCCGTCGACCCGGTCGGAGTCGCCACGACGAGCCCGTCGGCATTGAATTCCGTTAGGGGCGCGCCGTTGACCCGCGTGCGCAAGCGGATAAGCCGCGAAATTTCGCCGCGACTGAGGACGGCGTCATTCAAGGCCACCATCTGCTTCAAGTGCCGGCTTCCCTTGCTGATCTCAACTGACAACAGGACGCGTTCGCTGAGGGCGAATTTTCCGCTCACGATCGAGCTCACGGCCTCCTGGTAAGCCGATGAATTCAGGCACGTCAGGAAGCCAAGCGAGCCGATGTTGATGCCAAAGATCGGCTTCATCGTGTCTCCGAGGCCGCCGACGACGTTCAGAATGGTTCCGTCGCCGCCCAAGACGACGAGCAGGTCCGCTTCGGCGCCGAGCTCGGCGACCGTGCGACCGTCCTTCAGGCCGACGAGTGCGGCGGTGGCGTTTTCGATCCTCACGGTCACCCCTGCGCGCTCGAATTCCGAGCGGAGCTGGTTGACCAGCTCAGCGGCGCCCGGTTTCCCAGTGTGTGCGATCAGGCCGATGGTTTTCGGAGACATATGAAAAATTCCTGGTTGCCGTCTGCGCCGGTGATACTGGAGGCGACCAGGCCTTGCACCTGGGCGCCGATCGTTTGCGCAAAGGCGACAATCTTCTGCTGCGCTTTCTCGTGCAACTCGCTTGAGCGAACAATTCCCCCGCGGCTCACGTCTTCACGGGCGAGTTCGAACTGCGGCTTGATCAAGGCCAGGATCACACCGTCCGATGTGACCAACTCGAAGGCGCTGGGCAAGATCAAAGTCAGCGAGATGAACGAAACATCGATCACGCAAATCTCAATCGGGTCCGGGATTTCATCGCGCGACAGCCGCCGCGCGTTGATCTTTTCGAGTGTCACGACCCGGGCGTCATCCCGGATTTTCCAAGCCAACTGACCGTGGCCAACGTCGACCGCGAAGACCTTGCGCGCTCCGTGCTGAAGCAGGCAGTCGGTGAAGCCGCCGGTCGATGCGCCAATGTCGAGCGCAGTCTTGCCCTCGCACGCGATCCGGAAATGAGCGATCGCGCCCTCGAGCTTGATCCCGCCGCGACCGACATAGCGGCTGCGAGCGGCGACGGAGAGTTCGTGCTGTTCCTGGACGGAATCAGAGGCTTTTGCGGCCACCTGGCCATCGATTCGCACCTCGCCAGCCATGATCGCCGCCTGCGCCTGATGCCGGCTCGCAAACAAGCCGCGCTGGACGAGAGCCTGATCGAGTCGGATCCCTTTCGCCATGTTTTAAGTCGGCACGGACACTGCCGTGTCATGCGCCTTGCAAGTAACAACCATCTGAATCGATTCATTCAGAACGGCTAACGCCGATTCTATCTGTTCGATAGAGACGACGAGAGGTGGCATGAACGTGATGACACTGCGAATGTGCCGGGTGAGCACGCCAAGCCCTCGCGCCACCTGGCAGACGTCGGCGGCGACCGCTCCAGCGCCGTCCATTTCGATCGCTCCGATCATCCCGCACGATCGGACTTCTTTCACGCCTCGCAGCTGAGAGATTTTGGCCAGACCGCTCCGGATCGCCTCGATCTTGGGCGGGAGGTGGTCGATTGTTTTGTCGCTGCGAAAGATTTCGAGGCTGGCCAATGCAGCAGCGCAACCCAGAGCGTTGCCAGTATAGCTATGACCATAGAACAAGGTCGACTCCGGTTTGCCGTCTAAAAAAGGCGCAAACACTTCATCTGAGACAAGCGTAAGAGCCAGCGGCAAATAGCCTCCTGTCAAACCTTTGGCGAAAACGTAAAGATCCGGTTCAACGCCTTCGTGTTCACAGGCAAACATCTGGCCGGTCCGGCCAAATCCGGTCATCACTTCGTCCACGATGAGCAGCGTCCCGGCGTTGTCGCACCATTCTCGCAGCTTTTGCAGCGTCCCTGCCGGCCATATTTTCATTCCCGCCGCGCCTTGGAC
>JALYQE010000295.1 GCA_030855965.1 Verrucomicrobiota bacterium
ACATCCGGCCGCCGAAATGGTGTTGCGGCGGCTGGGTCAATCGCGCGCTCGATTTCGCGCAGGTGGAGAAGGTCAGCGTCTGGGGTTGTGGAAATTTCGAGTGCTGGTGGCCGGGGCGGATTTTTGGAAACAACCTCGCCGAACGGTCCGGCCGGCTCGAGGTCCATCCCTGGGCGGAAGATGGCGGTGGGAAAGTCCGGGAACGGCGCGGCGCGATCCTGCGCGAAAACTGGCGCGAGAAATTTTCCGCCTTTGTTGCGGGCCTCGGCGGGGCGCGAGCCTACGTCACGATCGATCTCGATTGTCTTGGCGCGGAAGACGCGGCGACAAACTGGGAAAGCGGACGGTTCACCCTGGAGGATGTGGCCTGGGCGCTCGAACTTCTAGGCCAGGGAAACCGGATCGTCGCCGGCGACATCTGCGGCGCGTGGTCAGCCCGAATATTTGCGCGACGCAAGCAGCGCTTCGCCGCGGCAATGGATTATCCGAAGCTGCCGGAGCGCGAACCGGAAGCCGTTAGGCAAACGAACCGGCGGGCGCTCTTCCGGCTCCTCCCGCTCCTCGCCCGCCCGGTCAGCTGAGCGAGACCAGCCCGACCCCAAGCGCGATGATGATCGAGCCGAGCAAAAGGCGGGGGGTCAGCTTTTCCTTCAGGATCCAGGCCCCGGCGAAAGCGATGAAAACGACGCTCAAGCCCTGGAAAGGGAAAATATAGCTCAGGTCGAAGCGCTGCAGGAGCCCGATGTTGACGAAGAAATTGACCGCGAAGGCGCCGATGGCCGCGGCAAAAACGCGGGCGGCGTGAAGGCGCGAGTAGGTTTCGCGCGCGGTGAGGTCCATCGCATGCTTGAGCAGGATCTGGCCGGCGACGAAACAGCCGACGCTCACGAAAATGAGGAACGCGGCAAAAAGCGTCATAGCTTTTCCTCCAGCCGGGCGGCGGGCTTGGCGACGATGAGGAGGCCGACGAGGACGAGCCCGATCCCGAGCCAGCGCCGCGGCAGGATCGCTTCGCCGAGAAAAATCCAGCTGCTCAGCGGGACCAGGATATGCACGGCGTTCCCGATCGGGAAGGCGATCGTGAGGGGAAGTTTGCGGATGGTGGCGAGCCAATTGAAGAGGCTGATGACCGAGACCAGGATGCCCCACCAGACCCAGCCCGAACGGAGTCCGGGCAGCCCGGTCCAAGACCAGGGATCATTCGGGTCGGCGACCTCTTCAGCTCCGCGTTTGAGGAAAATCTCGGCCGCGGTGGCAAGGAGGACGCAGATTGCCAGCTGGACCCAGGGATTGAGGAACCACCGCCGCAGGGAAGTCATGGCGCGGTTGCAGAGAAGGTGGGAGGGGCCTTCGCGCCCCGATCCGCGGTGATGGCCGTTGCGGAATCGGGGTGCAAAGGCCCCTCCCACATTATCCGCTCGAGCAACTGCATCTAGAGTTCGTGCGCGTTCGCGAACTGCTTTAAAACCGGATCGTGCCGGGTCGGCTGGAGAAAATGGAGGGCGCGCCGGAAGATCGGATTGAGCAGCGTCGCGGTGTGCATGACGTAAAGATCGAGCGGCACCAGCTCGCAACCGAGATGGAGCTTGGGATGGTAGTTCAGCGGGCTGCTGCAATAGGAGCGCAGGCCCTCTTCCAGCGCCCAGGTGATGATATCGCGCAGGGTGTAAAAGTAGAGGTGGAGATCAAAGGCCACCCGGTAATCAAGACCGAGATACTCGTCGTAGATCGTGTCTTCGTGCACCAGGCAAAGACTGAAGGCGATCGCCCGGCCTTCCTGCCGCCAGACAAAAAAGCGGGTGCGTTCCGGCATTTCGCGCCCGAGGCGGCAGAAATATTCCGGAGTCAGTTTCTCAAAATGCAGTTTCGCGCGGTCGTGAACCTGGAGGTAGAGCGGGTAAAGCTCATCGATCACCGGCGTCACGTCGGCCATCACTTCGAAGGTGATCGGAGCGCGCGCGGCCGTCTGGCGGAATTTGCGGCGGAGATTCTTGCGGGTGGCCGAGCCTAACGAGGCGACATATTCCTCGAAACCGCGATGATGGAGCGAGAGACGCGTCATCGGCATGCTCGCGATGCGGGTGTAGCCGTTGGAGGAGAAACTCCGGAGCCGCTCGCGATAACGCGCCGGGAAATCCTTCAACACCACCAGCGAAGCGCGCGACTTGCGGGCAAAAATCTTCAGGCAGGAATGGAGCGCCTCGGCCGCCCAGGCCGCGTCCTCGACCCGGACCGAACCGAGATGACCCTCGCCCGCCGTGCATCCGACCATGAGCGTTTTCATGGTCAGAAAACGCGGAAATTTCCGCCGCACCCGATCGACCGCGGACCGCGCCGAACCGGTCATCCCCTCAGTCAGGTTCTGCCGGACGAAAAAGAGCGGCTGGATCGCGCGCACCCGGTGTTCGTTATCCTCAAGGACGACGAAATGGTAATCAAAAGTGTCCGTTAGGGTGGTGCCGATCAGCTCGTAAAAGCGGTGATCCTTGCATTGACTGCGGAATGCTTCTTCCCACGCGGGGCGGCTCTTCAGCTCGTGCTGGGAGACGATCGTGGCAAAGCCTTCCGGTATCTGAACTTTGTCGCCAGACAGCCGGCGCCTAATGCGACGATTTGAGAGAAAAGGAGCGTTCCTGAGAATACCTGGGTACTAGCCAATGCGGGGCGCATTTCAAGCTAGCGCCCCGCCCGGGACTAGCTCGACGTATCCTCCGGGCGATCTCTTTCCGCCCGGCTGCGCTCGATTTTCAGGGTCCCGCTCCGGATATTGAGATCGCGCTGCGGGAACGGAATTTCGATCCCGGCTTCCTGCAGTTTGCGGTGGATCGCAAAATTCAAATCGCTCCGGTATCGGGACGGGCGATGACTCATCTCGTCGCTCCAGGCGACGAGCTCGAAGTTAAGCGAGCTGTCGCCGAACTCGACGAAGAAGACACTCGGTGCGGGATCGTCCAGGGTGTGCGGATCTTCGACGCCCGCCTCGATCAATTTCTGCCGAACCAATTCCACATCGCTCCCGTAGGCCACCCCGACCGGAATCCGGAAACGGACCCGCTTGTCGCCATAGGTCCAGTTGGTCACCGGCGAGTCGATGAATTTCTGGTTGGGCACGATCGTGGTGATGTTGTCGTTCGTGACGACGACGGTGCTGCGGGCGCGGATTTTCTGCACCTGGCCGGTCACGCCCGCGACTTCGACCCTGTCGCCGATCGCGATCGGTCGCTCGGCCAGGATGACGAGACCGCTGATGAAATTGCTCGTGATATTTTGCAGGCCGAATCCGATCCCGACGCCCACCGCGCCGGCAAAAATGGTCAGGGCCTCGAGGCGAATCCCGGTGTTTTGGAGGACAACAAAAATCCCGACGACGAGGACGAGGTTGGAGGCGATCTGCGAGATGGCGTACTGGAGCGAGCGATCGAGCCCGCTGTGGATGAGGAAGCGGTTAAAGAGAAAGCCCTTGGTGCGCGACGAAAGCCAGAAGACGAAAATGAGCAGTCCGACGAGGAAGAAGAGTTGGAGAAGACTGATCGGCACGCCTGGTATCGGCTTGCTCCAGGCGAGGGGAATGCCGAGGCCGTTGACCGCGCTGACGGTGAAGAAAACGAGTGCGGCGACGCTCAGAATCGTCGTGATGATGGCGGCAAACTTGGCCTCGAGCTTAAGCCGGCCGAGAAGTCGCCTAACGAAGGCGCTCTGGATAAGCTTGGCGAAGATGATCCCGAGGAGCATCAGCCCGACAAAAGCCGCGACCCCGAGGAGCGTGATCTGGCGCCCGGCGAGATCGAAGAAGGGGCCGCTCAGCCACTCGGGAATTTTCACTGGCCCAGTTTCTCCCGGGAGACGCGGTCTGCCAAGGCGGTAAACAAAAAACACGGCCGAAGCCGTGTCTTAGGTCGCACTAACGAACGAAGTGCGCGGTGGTGAGCAGCGCCGCTACTCCGGCTTGCTGCTCGCCTTCTCTTCGATGTATTTCACCACGTCGCCGACGGTCTGCAGTTTCTCCGCATCTTCGTCCGGCACTTCCACTGAAAATTCTTCTTCGAAAGCCATGACGAGCTCGACAATATCGAGCGAATCGGCTCCGAGATCCTCGATGAACGAGGCGCTAGGGGTGACCTGCTCGGGATTCACGCCGAGTTGCTCGACGATGATGTCCTTCACTTTTTCTTCGATCGGTTTATCCGACATACAAATATTTCTCCTTGGTTGGCTTGCTGTGGGTGACGGATTAAGGGCGCCGCGACACGTTGGCAACTAAAATAAATGGATTCGTTGTCAATTTATTTCGCGGGCCGGCAGTGCATTGGGTTCTTCTGAAATCGGGTCTCTGATTTTACAACCGTCCGCCTTCGCGTACAGACAGCTATGTCTGAGGAGAAGAGCGCGCCGGATCTTTTTGATCTGAAATTTTTACCCGCCTGGGTAAAGGAGACGCCGCCCGAAAATCGTTACGCCGACTTTGCCGGCGAAGAAAACGTCCCGCCGGGCCAGCGCGATCGGCGCGGGGGCGGCGATCGGCGCGGCGGGGGCGGCGGCGACCGTCGCGATCGGGGCCCGCGTGCTCCGCGCAGTCAAAAGGAACGCGGCCGCGATCCGCGCGACCGTGATCGCCGGCCGGGAGCGGGACGGCCGCCCGAAGCGCGGCGCCAGGAAGAATCGCACGCGCCGGCGCCCTTGGTCGATGTGCGCTTCGTCCCCGATGGACGGGTCCTGGAAAACGTCCTCGCCCAAATCAAGGCCGGGCATCTGGCCTACTCTGTTTTCTCCCTTGCGCGGATGTTTCTCGACAAACCCGAACGCTACAACGTGCGGCTCCAGTCCAAGAGCGGCGAGCTCGTCCAGATGGGTGAAAACGGCCCGGTCGCGAGCGACCGCAAGGTCCTGGAAAACGGCGCCTTTCTCAGCCAGAAAGATAATTTTTACAAGATCGAGGTTACCCTGTCGGAGCCGATCAAGGGCAACTTCACCTCCGTCGCGCGCTGTCGCTTGAGCGGCACGTTGCTCGGCCCGACCAACCACCACGCCTACCAGCCGCAGCTCCGCGCACTTTATGAGCAGCGTTTCAGCCGGCGGATGAGTTTTCCCGACTATCAAAGGCAGATCGATATCGTGAGCGATCCGGAGGCGGTCGAACGCTGGAAGGAAGAAGCGCGCAGCGTGACCAGCTACACCACGTCTCAGGAAGATCCGCCGCTCACTTTCTCAAATGCCGCCGAAACCGAACGCCATTTCCGCCAGGCCTACCTGCCCGGCCTGGTCCGGAGCAGCGCAGAGTTGCTCGTCGACGGGGTGGAGAGCCGCCGTCTGCCCGATCGGTCGTTAGGCCGGGTGGTCGAGAATGCCTGGGCGCAGGAGTTTCGTTCCCCGACCGGGATGATGCAGGAATTGATCGCCGCCCTCCGCCAGCATTCGCTCCACATTTTTCGCCATCGCAAAGGGATGCTCTTCGTCTCGCCGGTGCGGGCGCGGCCGTTCCAGCATGACAGCGCCTCGGTTTCGCAGTCCGTTTCCGCCATCCTCGAGGCGCTCACTGCCAACCCCGGGATCAACCGCAAGCAGCTGCAGGAAATCCTCCAGCCTAACGAAACCGTGGCCGCGGAGGACGCGGAAAAGAAGAAACTCGCGCTCGCTTCCAACCTGCACTGGCTCATCGGCGAGGGGCACGTGATCGAGTTTAATGACGGGGCGCTGGATTTGCCCCGGATGAAGCCGCCCGCCGCGGCGCAGCCGGTGAGCGCGAACGGGAAAGCACAAGCGCCCCCTTCGGCTGAGGAATCGACAGAAGCGCCGGTGGCCGTGGAAGGGGAATCAGCCCCGCCAGTCCAGGAGGAGGCTCCTGCAGCGGCGGAGGAAAATATTCCGGCGGTGGAGGCCGAGAGCGAACCCGGCGCAAAGGCCGAAACGGGCGAAGAGAAACTCCCGGCCGCGGACTAGGCTGCGATCAACCCGGCCTTTTTCAAGGTCGCGTAGGCGCCGTTCTTATTGATCGTCTTCAGGCCGCGCGCCGTCGTCTTCACGCGCACGAATTTCTTCAGCTCGGCGACCCAAATGCGCTGTTCGCGCAGGTTGGGGTTGAAAGTGCGGGGCACGTTCTTGGTCACGTGACGGCCAACGCCGCCTTTTTTCTTCGCCATACCACGGCGGTGGATGACGTTGCCGCGTGTGGGTTTCGATCCTGTGATGCTGCAAACTTTTGACATAAGCCGGGCTTGAGAGGGGCGTAAGCTGCCGTCGGTCGCCGGGATGGTCAAGCGATTCCTTCCTCAAAGACCGCGCGCGCCCGTCCGGCCCGGTGACGCTAACATGACGAACGGGGTGCAATCGCCGGCGGGTCTCCGGGCAGGCGAGTTTCGTGGTTGAACGCCCATCACGAACCGTGGTCAAATGCGGTTCCGGCGGGATGGACTCGATCCCGCGTTACCACATGAGCCACAGGACCAGCCACAAATTGCGCGTCGGAATCGTCGGGGCGGGAGAAATCGTCCGGCGTCGTCATTTGCCCGCCTTGCACCGCCATCCCGACGTCGAGGTCGTCGCGGTTTGCAATTCGACTTACGACAGCGCCGATAAATTCTGCCGCGAACACGCGCCCCAGGCCACCCCGATGCAGAACTGGGCCGAACTGCTCGGCATGGCGGAGCTCGACATCATCTGGATTGGCTCCCCGCCCTACATGCATTCCGCCGTCACGGTCTCGGCGCTGGAAGCCGGCAAACATGTCTTTTGTCATGCACGGATGGCGATGGACCTGCTGGAGGCGAATGAAATGCTGACCGCGTCGCGACGTTATCCCGAGCTGGTCACGATGCTCTGCCCGCCGCCGCACGGTATGCGCGGCGACCTGCTCGTGCAGAAGCTCCTCGCCGACGAAGTCATCGGGCGGGCGCACCACCTGCGCCTGCAGAGCCTGAACAGCTCTTTTCTCGATCCCGAAGCCCCGGCGCATTGGCGGCAAC
>JALYQE010000176.1 GCA_030855965.1 Verrucomicrobiota bacterium
GGGTGATGGAGCCATCACTCCGATCGAAAAGGAACGAGCCTTCCTTCCGGCTCCAACCGTAATTCTTGCCCGACTCGACGAAGTCGACTTCCTCAATGTTGTTCTGGCCGACGTCGCCGACAATCAGGCGCCCGGACGGAGCGTCGAAGGAAAAACGGAACGGATTGCGCAGGCCATAGGCGTAGATTTCGTGCACGGAAGTGCTGCTGGCGATGAAAGGATTGCTTGCCGGCACGCGATACTTTCCGTTCGCGCTCACGGGATCGGCGCTGCCGCCCGTCAGCGCGGGATCGAGCGGATCGATGCGGAGGATTTTTCCGAGCACGTTGGTCAGATCCTGGCCGTTGCCGATCCCTGGAGTGTGCCCGTCGCCGACGTCATTGGAAGCGCCGCCATCGCCTAACGAGATGTAGAGATAGGATTCGCCGGGCCGGAAGGCGATCTTGCCGCCATTGTGGTTGGACTGCGGCTCATCGATCCGCATCACTTCCCGCCGCGTGGCCGGATCCGCGAGGTTGGGGTTTCCGGCCGAGACCTGCCATTCCGCGACCACGCTTTGGTGATCGAAGGCGGTGGCTTTCGGCACGGTGAAATCCGCCGCGCCCGTGACCGGTTCGCTCGTGTAGGTGTAGAATTTCCGGAAGCCGGGGCTGGCGGCATTGTTGTAGCCAGGGTGAAAGGCGAGGCCGAGGAGGCCGCGCTCGCCGGCGGTGGCGATGAGCCGGGCGGAGAGGTCGAGGAACGGCGTCGTGAGCAGCGTGCTGTTTTCGATGATCCGGATCCGGCCGTTCTGCTGGTTTACGAAAAGCCGGCCATCGCCGACCGAGGTGAGGTCGTTAGGCGCAACCAGCCCGCTGGCGATTTGCTCCAGTTCGATCCGGACCGGCCCCTTGAAGACGCGCGGCGGAAGAGGCGTGGGGGATGGAGACGGCGAAGGTGAAGGCGAGGGCGATGGGCTCGGCGAGGGCGAAGGGCTAGGCGAGGGCGACGGACTGGGCGAAGCCGAGGGCGACGGAGAAGCCGAAGGCGAGGGCGAAGGGCTGGGCGAGGGCGAAGGGCTCGGTGAGGGCGAAGGCGAAGGACTTGGGGAAGGGGAAGGGCTGGGCGACGGCGTAGGTGAAGGAGAGCCAGCGACCACGTTCACCGTGCCGATCATGTTGCAGCAGCCACCATGGTTGCTGCAGTAGTACGGAAAAGTGCCGACGGTGTCGAAGTCGACGCTGAATTTGTAGCCCGTCTGGTGAACCTCGGAATTCCATATCCCCGAAGGATTCCCGGGCGTGCCCGAGGTCGTGCTGTGAAAGCTCGAGTCCCATTCCCATTCCACTTCGTCGCCCGGTTCCACGGTCACCGTCGCCGGCGAAAAAACATCGCCGCTGGCGCCGACCCGAACGTTGAATTTCTTGGCCAGGGAGGTCTCGCCGCTGAGGACAAGGGTCGCCGCGGCCAGGCCGAGAATGAGAAAAAATGATTTCATAATCTGCTGATTTTCAGTTGCTCATGCTACCTCTCTCTCTCGCGGAGGCCACCGCGCTTTGGTAACGCACCTGTTACTTTTAGAATCCCTTAGAACCGAACCGTGAACTGCGCGGCGAATGTGCCATTGACATTATCGGTGATAAAATCGCCCCGCGCCAAACTGTATTGCAACTTTAATTGGGTGTAAGCGGTGAAACGATAACCGAGCGCGCCGTCGACGCGGAGGACGTCATGTGCCCGGGAGACGGGCCGGCCGGCAGGGTCGTCTTCGGTCACGAAAAATTCCTGGTTCCAGCGCAGGGCGACGAAGAGTTGCGGAGTGATCCGGTATTTCGCCTCGATATAGTAGGCAAACATATCGGCGTTCCCGAGCCGCGGCACTTCGAAACGGGAGACGAAAGCTTCCGCCCAGATCTGGAAATGGCCGCGCGCGTAGCTCACATCCTGGCTCAGGACGTATTGGTAAAAATCTCCGCGATCGCTCTGCGCCGGCATCGGGTGCGCGTCGGGCAGGAGGTAGGGACCGGCCGCGCCGGAGAGGCCGAAATTCCACGCCTGATTTGGCCGCGCGCCGAGCCGCAGCTCGTAGGTGGGATAGTGGAAATCGAATTCCTCCCAGGCCTCGGGGCGCGAGGAAACCGCCGCGTTTTTCACCGCCGCGGCGTATTCAAAAATGCCGACCTGTCCGGCCACCGAGGCGCCGATGGTGTAGGCGGGCCCCCAGACGACGGGCAAAAATTCGTACTTATCGAAGGCCGGCACCCGGCGAAAGCTTTGCCCGGTGAACGGAAGCTCCCGGTCGGAAACGAGGGAAACGTTCTCGTACGGGAGCGGCGCGTTGATGAACGGGTTGTCCCAGGAGAGATGGCGCTGGATCCAGCCGCCGATCACGGTGGGGAATCTCCCGAGCTGCAGGTTAAACCGGCCATCGTCCCAAGGTGTGATGCGCAGGGCGTACTCGTCCAGCCGCCATTCCGTGCCCAGATCGGACGGATCAAAGCCAGTGTCGACCCGGGTCTGGGCGAAAAAGTAAAGGTGCGGCCCGATCTTGGCGTCGACAAAAACGCTCAGGCGCGGGGTGAAAAGATCGTGCCCCATGGCCTCGATCAGACCCGGCGCAGGCTGCGGGTAATGATAGTATTCGAGGTCGAGCAGCCCGCTCGCCCGCGCCCGCACCTTGTCGTCGAAAGCGCTGATCGTCAGGGCCTGGTCGAGCTGGTCGAGAAAATCCTGCGCACTCAGGCTCCGCATGACGGAGGCGAACAGGCAGGTGCAAAGGAAAGCGCGTTTCATGAAACGATCGTGGAAGTTTGCGGAGCCGGAACGGCGGCCCGGAAAACAGCGCTGAATTCAGTCCACTCCGAGTCCGATATCACAAGGCGAAGTTCTCCGCCGTGGAGGCGGACGAGCTCGCGCGCGAGGTTCAGGCCGAGACCATGGCCGGGCACATCGGCGCTCGCGCCCGCGCGGTGAAATCGCTCGAAAATGTAGGGCTGCTCCGCGGCCGGGATGCCGCGCCCGCTATTCTTCACCCGCAATTCCACCTCTCGCCCGGAGCGGCTGGCGGAGATGCGAATGGTACCGCCGGGGCGGTTATATTTCCGGGCGTTATCGAGGAGGTTCTGCACCACCAAGGATGTGTACTTTATTTCACCGGCAATCTGGAGTCCTTTTGGAATATCGGTCTCGACCCGAAGATCAGCCGCATCCGGCATGGCCTGGAGATCATCCAGCCATTCGTCGACGAGCTGGCTGAGGTCGACCGTGTGGAGGGAAAGCCGCAGTTTCCCCGCATCCATGCGCGAGAGCAGGAGCAGGTCCTCCACCACGCCGGTGAGGCGATAGGTCTGATGAATGAGAGTGGAAACTTCTTCGTAGACCTCCTCCGGGAAACCTTCGCGGGCGAGGAGCGAATCGAGCCCGGCGCGCAGGACCGTGATCGGGCTCTTGAGCTGGTGCGAGGCATTGGCGGAAAACCGCGCCGAGCGTTGCAGCTCGTCCGAGGTCGTCTGCAGCTCCGCTTCCGCGCGCTGGCGCTGGGTGAAATTTTCCTCCGAGACCACGGCCAGGGCCTCGACCGGTCGCGAGAGCCGGCGAGAAACGAAATGGCTGACCACGAATCCCCCAACGAGGAGGAGGCCGCCCGCGCTCAGGATTTGCCAGCGCAGGCGCGCCTGGCGGGCGAGCAATTGGTCGAGCGGATAGACGCAAACTTCGTAGGCCGGCGGGTAATCGGAATCGAGATTGAGTTTCTTGTAAAAGAGGAGATGCGGCACACCGCCGATCGTGGTGCGGAGGCTTTCGTGCTGGCTCGGATGCGCCAGGTCGTGCGCCACTTCTCGCGCGACCTGGTCTTCCGCCGCCTGGTCGAACTCGGTTAACTGCAACTCCCCATCCACCAGGATGCCGCTCTTCATTCCGATCGATTCCCCGTGCGGTACGGTCTCGACCGGCTTGAAGCCGAGGACGAGCGCCGCGATCACCTCGTTCGTTTCGGTCGATCGAATCGGGACCGCGATCATTTCGTCCACCGTCGATCGGCCCGCCTCGTCGCGGCGCGCGAAGTAGCCGATCTGCAACGTCGGAGCGAGGCGCGGCTGGGCGAGGCGCGCCTCTTCGTTAGGCAAAAGGAGGCCGGCATCGTCGCCCGGCGGCGGGATGACCGCGCCGTGGCTGTCGAGAAAACGGTAAAATCGGGCGTGCAGCGATTCCGCGTTATCGACTTGGTCCGGGGCCACCGGTCCCATCAGGTCGCGCAATTCGTCGTGCGCGCTCGGGTAGAGCAGATCGAGCGCGTTGTCCTCTAAGGCGGCGTGGATACGCGCGTTCTGGGCGAGCGCTTTGGAGCGGTCGGCGACGGCCGCGTTGCGCAGATCCTGCAGGCGATGCAGGGAGGCCAGCTCGAGCTCGAAATCGCGCTGCAAATCAGCCCGTGCCTCGTCCGCCGCGCGTCGCTGCGCGACGACAATGCCGAGGACGGTCAGGCTGGAGATGACCAGCATCATGGCGACGAGGAGCTTGCTGCGAAAGCGGCGGATGCCGAACGTGCGAGACTCGGCCGCTGCGTTCACGGAAGGTCCACGTGCAAGGCAGCGCCGCTCCCCAGGTCGACCGGATGCTCCACGGTCTTGCGGCTATTGATCCAGGCCTTCAAGACGTAGCGACCCGCCGGCAAATTCGTCAGCCAGAAATGGCCTTTGGCATCAGTGATGGTGAAATAAGGAGTCTGGAGAACGAGGATGAGACCGCGCATGTGTTCGTGGATGTCGCAGCGCAGCGTGACCAGCCCCGGCTTGTCGAAAACGATCGCGGGCACCGGGCTTTCCTCCGGCGGATAGCGCCCGAGATCGAAGCGCTTGGCGGGCGAGTAGGAAAAAATGTTGTGATAGGTGTCGTCCTCGTTCGGGAACTCCACTTTCGTGCCCACATTGATCGCGAGCAGCCCGGGGCGAAAGGCCAGTTCCTTCTGCGTGACCCTCTTGGTGGGAAGATTGGCCGACTTGGGAAAATCTCCGGCCAAATAAACGACCGCGCGCGGTGGATCGGTCGCGAGCACGCCGCCCTTGCTCACGACTTCGTAGCGCTCGTTTTCTACCGGCACGAAGTGCGCCTTGGGGAGTTTGACCGTTCCCTCGATCGTCGCCTGGCCGAGGCAGACCGAAGCTCCGCCGGATAACGCGAGGGAAACAATCAAAGCGACGTGAAGTTTCATGTTGCGGACCCCAGACGATCGGTGCGTGTCACGCAACCGTTCGTCAAACAATTTCGTCTTCCCATGGCAGCCTTGCTTACAATGGCTGGCGGGCGAATAAGCAGCGAAGAAAAAGTAACAAGCCTGTAACCTTTCGCGAATCGCCCTCGGAAGTTGGCGGGGAGAAGTTGCGCCTCTCAGAGTTTTTTTCCAGTTAATAACATTCCGAATCAGATGCGTATCCAGGTAGTAGAAGATGAAGTGCGACTTGCGCGACACGTCTCGCGCGCCCTCACTAACGCTGGGCATGAGGTCAATCTTGTGCACGATGGCGAATCGGCCTTGCGCGATGCCAAGGAAACCCGTTTCCAATTGATCGTGCTCGACGTCATGCTCCCAGGGATGGACGGCTTCGAGGTCCTGCGCCAGTTGCGTAAGGCCCATGTCGACAGCCGGGTGCTTATCCTGACCGCGCGCGGCGAATTAAACGACCGGGTGAACGGCCTGGCGCTGGGGGCCGACGATTACCTCGCCAAACCCTTTGCCATGCAGGAACTGGTCGCCCGGGTGGCGGCGCTCGGCCGTCGTTATGCGGAGAAAGCGGCGGTGAAGTTGCAGGTCGGCGATCTCACTCTCGACCTGGCTGATAACGAGCTCCATCGCGGTACCCGACGGATCGAGCTCTCGGCGCGCGAGCTCACTCTTCTTCGCGTCCTCATGCGAGAGCCGGGCCGGGTCTTTACCCGGACGGAATTGTGCGAGAGGGTCTGGGAGCGGGAACACGAGTACGACATGAAGCTGGTCGAGGTCTTCATCAGCCGCCTGCGGCGGAAAATCGATTCCCCACCGCTCATTCACACGGTGCGCCATCTCGGATATACCATCCGGGAAGATTCATGAAAAAATGGCCTCTGCGCTGGAAGCTGGCTCTTTACTCCGCCTTCCTCGCGCTCGCGGCGACGGTCGCCGGCGCCGTCACGACCTGGTCCGTCATGCGCTACAAGGAAATCGCGGACTTCGATCGCCGTCTTACCATGGACGCGCAGGAGTTCTTTCGCGACGTGGCGAATTTCGACGGCGGTTCGGCGGAGAACTGGCGCGTCATTAAGTATGACTTTGTCCCGCTCGCCTTGCGGCATCGGCTGATCGAAGTGAGCAACGACAAAGGAGAGAAGCTCTATCTTTCGCCAGGGCTGCTCGAGCCGCTTTCGAGCGATGGGATCAAGGCATTTCACACCCGCAAGATCGGGAAGCGCACCATCCGGATGGGTGAGTTTTCCAAAAATGGTCTCATCCTTCGAGTGGGCGCTGACTTGAAGGAGATCAACCAGATCGGGCGTGACATTCTGGTCGGAATGCTCGCCGCCATTCCCACCGTCTTTCTCGTCATCGCCGTTGGGAGCCGCTGGGTCGCGGGCAAGGCGATCGCCCCGGTCGAGGAGATCCGCCACGCCGCCGCGCAGATCACCGCGCAGCGCCTCGACCAGCGCCTGCCGGTGCCGCAGACCGGCGACGAAATCGCCGGCTTGATCGAAGTCCTGAACGCCGCCTTCGAACGCCTGCAACGAAGCTTCGAGCAGTCCGCGCGGTTCTCCGCCGATGCTTCACATCATCTCAAGACTCCGATCGCGGTCTTGCGCGCCGGGATTGAGGAGATCATGGCCGATCCCGAGAGCAGCCTGCATACGCAGGCGACGGCGGAAGGACTGCTCCATCGGATTCATCAGCTCAACTCCGTGGCCGATAACCTTCTCCTGCTCGCGCGCGCCGATGCCGGCCGGCTGGAATTGGATACGAATGAGTTCGACCTCAGTGAACTGCTCGATGGCGTGCTGGACGACGCCCGTGCCCTGGCCGAACCGATGGGGCTAACGGTTGAGGCGGAGATTCCGCCGCATCTGCCGCTCAAGGCGGACCGCGCCTTTGTCGGGATGATCGCGCAGAAGCTGCTCGAGAACGCGATCAAGTACAACGCCCCGGGCGGCCGGGTGCGATTGGCCGCGCAGGCGGTGAACGGAGCGGTGGAATTGACCGTCGGGAACAGCGGCGAAGGGATTCCGCCGGAACGCGTCTCCCACCTCTTCGAGCGCTTCTATCGCGTCCGTGGCGACGAACGCATCGGCGGCAGCGGCCTCGGCCTGACCACCGCGCGTGAGCTCGCGCGCGCTCATGGGGGCGAGGTTTCGTTACTCCGCGCCGACGCGACCTGGACGGAGCTGAACGTCAGGTTGCCGCAGGCGGCCTAACGAGGGTAAGGCGATGCACCGCCGCATCCGGTTCCTTTGCTTTGCCGCCCTAACGACCTCCTTGGCGGCGCACGCCTATCCCGTCATGCTGGAACCAGATGGCAAGGCGCTGGGCACGGGAGAATTTAGCCAGCAGATCGAAGACGGTCTCCTGCGGATCGAGATTACCTACAAGCTGAAGAACGGAGTCCGCATCCAGGAGAAAGCGGCCTTTCAGCAGCGCCCGGAGCTGATCCAGAAAGAATGGTCCTGGCGCGAACGTAAAGGCGACGAGCTGCAACGGGAGTTCACGGTCGATTTTGACTCCGCCAGGGCGAGCGCGCAAAAACGCGAAGAGGACGGGTTGAAGAATTGGTTGGAAGCGGTTGAGATCGAGCCCGGACGCACCTTTGCGGGATTCGGTTTTGTCCTGGCGCTGCAGAACCTGCGCGACCGGCTGGTCAGGGCGCGCCGATCGAGCTCAAAGGTGTCGGCTGCACCCCAAGCCGCGGGTCGTAACGGTCAAGCTCAGTTTCCACGGCCGCGACCGAATGCGGATGTCGGGCCGAGAACTGCGCGGCGGTCATTTCCTGATCCAGCCGCAGATCCTGCCGGTGGCGAAGTTCTTCGTCAGGATTTCCGATACCCATATCTGGCTCACTCCGCCGCCCGCCGGTTTTACGCTGGGAGGGCCCCTTGGCTGAACCGAGCGGCTGACTCTTCTGACGCCTGCCGACGCAGCAGATTAAGGGGGAAAGCGAGCTGAAGCAGACTGTAACTATTTGAAGCTCGACGCATTGCGCGATACGCTCCAGGTTCTTCGAGACGCGAGAGAAATACGTTGAGCTAAAACGCTGTCGCCTTATGAAGCGAAATACTCCCTTCTTTCTTGTCGGCGCGATCGGCGCCACTCTCTTTGCGGCTGCGGCTCCTGGGCAGCTCAGTTACAGCCTGACCGACCTTGGGACACTACCGGGCAAATCCATCAGCCGTCCGGCAGGAATCAATAACCAGGCACAGGTCACGGGATTTACAGAATCGCATGCATTTCTCTGGACCAGCGGCGTGATGCTGGACCTTGGTACATTACCGGGCGGCACGATCAGTACTGGGATCGGGATTAACGACTTGGGAGATGCCGTCGGGGATTCGCAATATTCCCCACAAGGCGGAGCGATCCGGCACGCCACTCTCTGGAGCAGCGGCAGTGTGACCGACCTCGGCATTCTGCCCTCATGGGGGAACTACTCGCGTGGCAATGGAATCAACGACTCCGGGCTATTCAAATATTGCGGAGGCGACGATCCCGTAGCCGGCGCTCAAAGGGAGCGGCTTCTCGGACCGGTGTGCGGCCCGAGGACTGCAACTGGTAAAGATAAACACGAAGAGCGCGACAGCTGACACGGCGACATCACGCCCCACAAGCAACCCGGCTACCGGGCCTTAAGACGCGAAAGTTGAAATTCCGACGGTCAGAAAGTAACAAATTTGAAACCTTTTATTTCTCGGCGGCGACCGGGCTAGACTCTACAATGCGGAAGTTCTATGAAAACGATCCCTCTTTCCGGACTTGTATCATTATTCGCGGCTCTCTCCTGCGCCGGATTACATGACGCGCGTGCGGGGGTCGATCAGGAACTGCGGGCCGTGCTTTCCAACCACGGCTTCACCGGGCGGGTTGAGAGCACTCTCGAGCAGCGGCTCGGAAGACCGCTCGATCCGGCGAAGGCGGATCTCGGACGGTTGCTTTTCTTCGATAAATTCGTCGGCCTGCATGGCGATAATTCCTGCGCCGGTTGTCATTCGCCGCTGAATGGCTTTGGCGACTCGGTCTCGATCGCGATCGGGGTGGAGAATAACGATTTCGTCGGACCGCAACGCGCGGGGACGCGCAATCAGCGCCGAACCCCGTCAGTGGTAAATACCGCGTTTTATCCCAAGCTGATGTGGAATGGCCGCTTCAGCGCGATCTCGGGCGATCCCTTCGATAATTCGAAGGGTTTTTTGTTTCCAGCACCGGAAGGCACGACCCGGTTCCCCGCGAACGACCCCGATGTCCAACATCTCCTCCAGGCACAGGCGCACATTCCACCGACCGAGCTTTCAGAAGCTGCGGGTTTCACGAATATTTGTGGCAGCACCGACACGTCGTCGTTCGTGCAGAGGAGATCCGTCGGCGGCGCGAGGCTGGTGAAGGAACCGGGCAGTTCCAAGGTGCGAGCGGTCTTCGATCCGCTGGCAACCACGACCGTCCGGATGTTTGGAAGCAATGGAGAGCAGGCGGCGGGCTCGGAACCTGATTTCTGCCAGTTCGATGTGCCCGCGATCGGAAGGACCGGCGTGCCTTTGCCGCCACCGTTGCGGATCGCCCGGCCGGATGGCGGTTTCGATGAATTTCGGAACGAGCCGATCCGCGATGTCGTCATCGGCCGGATCAACGCGAACGAATCTTATCGCGCCGCCTTCAAGCAGGCTTTTCCTGAACTGAAGGACGACCAGGCGATCACTTTCGCGATGTTTGGCCAGGCGATCGCCGAGTTCGAGTTTTCAGTCACGTTCATGAACGCGCCGATCGACCGCTTCGCGCGCGGCGAAGCGCAGGCGATGAGTAATGCGCAGAAGCGGGGAGCGCTGGTTTTCTTCAACAAGGCCAATTGCATTCAGTGTCACGCGGTCGCTGGCGGCTCGAACGAACTCTTCAGCGATTTCCAAAATCACGTTGCCGGCATTCCTCAGATCGCGCCCAAATTTGGCGCCGGTCTGGGCAATGTTCCATTCCGCAACCAGCGCGGACAGTTCACCAACGATGGCAACCAGGACTTCGGAAATTTCGATATCACTGAATTGGATGCCGATATCTACAAGTTCCGCACTTCGCCCCTGCGCAATCTTGCGATTCAGCCGGCATTTTTTCATAACGGTGCGTTCATCAGCCTGGCGAACGCGCTGCACCATCATCTCGACACGTTACGAAGGGCGAAGTTCTATGACCCCGTCGCGGAAGGTGTCGCACCCGATCTGACCGAGAATACCGGCCCAATCGGTCCGGTGTTGAAACGACTCGACCCCGCGCTGGCTCCGGCAGTGGCCCTGACGGATGCCGAGTTCTCCGACTTGGAGACCTTCCTGCGCGATGGGCTCCTCGACCCGCGCGCGCTGCCGGAGAATCTCATAGGTCTGATCCCGACTTCTGTCCCCAGTGGACTAACTCTGCACACTTTTGAATCAACGCCTCCGACTCCGTAGTCAGTGTTACACCGCGCCGAAAGGCAGAAGTTATGAAAAATAACTCCATTTCTTTCGTTAGGCTTCTCCGCCTTGGCTTCTTGCCCATCATCGCGACGTCGGTTTCAATATCCGCTGCGTCGACCGCGGGGCCGGGCATGGGCGGTCAAGGGTCCGATCAAACCGCGGCCCGGACCGGTTGGAAGAAACAGGAGCCGCTTCCGACGCCGTGGCACTTCCATGATGTTGACCTTATTTCAACGGCGGAAGGTTGGTCGGTCTCGCAACCCGTCACCGGGGACCATGGCAATATCTTTCACACAGTCGACGCCGGGAAGACTTGGAAACAGCAAGGGACACTCTTTCGTCAGCTCAATGGAATTTCTTTTGCCGACGCGCTCCACGGCGTGGCTGTGGGAAATGAATTCCGCTACACCAGTGACGGCGGCAATACCTGGCTCCTAAGCACGTCGTTCGGCGGCACCATGTACGACGTGGACTTGGTGGATCAAAACACCGGCTATGCCTGCGGTTTCGGCGAGGTGAAAAAGACCACGGACGGCGGGCTCACCTGGGTTTCGCAACCCGTCCCGATTTTCGGTAATTTAGTCGGAATCGACTTCGTGAACGTCACAACTGGCTGGGTCGTCGGCTCGTCAAGCGTCTTCAAGACCACGGACGGCGGAGCGTCATGGGTGCGGCAGCGTAATGACTCGACAAAGTTCTTTACCGGGGTGAGTTTTGTTAGTGTTACGGAAGGATGGGTCTGCGCCAACAGCACGATCCTGCACACGACCGATGGTGGCGCTACCTGGGTAACCCAGCCGGTCCCGTCCGGCGCCGATGCGATTGAGATTCGTTTTGTCGATTCGCAAAATGGCTGGGCGGCGGGCGCACTGCGGACAATTCTGCACACCACCAATGGCGGGCAGACTTGGAATCTTCAGCTAGGCGGTGTCTCGGGTGTCTCGGAGCCGAATAACCGTTATCCCTTCAACGGACTGGACGTAGCGAACGCCACAACTGCTATCGCGGTCGGCAACGGAAACTCGATTTTCACCACGACCAACGGGACACGGTGGATTAGCCGCGGCAGTGGTTCTGGCACGAGACCCTTCCGCTTTGCCCGGACCGATGCGAATCACCTTTGGTCTGCGAACAATAACAGCGAAGTCCTTTATACGACCAACGGCGGGAGGAAGTGGGAGCGCAGCATTATCCAGATCCAAATTGATTGCGATACCTGCTCGAATGCGGCGGACATCGCCTTCCTCGACAATAATATGGAGGGCTGGGCAGTTATTAATGGCCTCTTCACCACCACGAGCTGGGTCTGGCATAGTCTTGACGGGGGTAAGACCTGGCAATCGCTTAACGTTACCAACACGGGCCCCCTGACCGGCATTGCGATCGTCGATGCGCAAACCCTCGTGGCCGTTAGCGGCACGAGCGACCTGATATTTCGGAGCACGAATGGCGGGGCGACCTGGACCGCCGTGCCTCATCCGGCGGGTGGGACGTGGTTCGGCGCGGTCCGTTTTGTTCCTGGGACACAGACCGGATGGACGATTGGCGAAGGTGGAAAGATTTTAAAGTCCACCGATGGCGGCGCGACCTGGATCTCCCAGCGAAACGCCTCGCACGAGGATAACCTGCTCGACGTTTCCTTTGCTGATCTCAATAACGGCTGGGCGGTCGGTGGCGAACAACTCCACACCACCGACGGCGGCACGACTTGGCTCCCACAAAACACCGGATTGGACGTTTCCTTTTCGGTTTTCGCGGTGAGCCCTACCTCGGCTTGGATCGGTGGCATAGAAGACCTTGCCCGGACAAGCGACGGTGGAGCTACCTGGACGATTGAACGCCCTTCGAATACCGCTTGGTTTTGCCTCGAATTTCTCGACCCCGAAAACGGGTGGGCCGGAGGCCAGGATCAGGATATCGACGACGTGCCGGGAAGCATTTGGAAACGGAGCGGCCGCTCCGCATCCATGCCGCTGGAAAGGATTACAACAGTGGAACCTCTCGCACCACGCGTCGATCCCGGCGTCTGGCAAACGCCGCCTTCTACACACAAAAACTAACTAATAGGACTCAAATAATTAAGACTATGAAAACTAGCATTGGAATCGGCATCGGATTTTCAGCTTTTGGCTTGCTAGCCCTAATCCTGCTAATCGCGCCAGCGGCCTCTGCGGCAACGGACAAACTCACCGTCGCCTCCGTCACGCCGCAAGTCGTCACTCGCAGCGGGCCGGTCACCATCAACGGTTCCGGTTTCGGCGTGAAAGGCAGTGGCTATGTCCTAATCGGTGCTGTGCGCGCCTGGACCACCAATTGGACAGACACACAGGTAGTCGCCTATGTACCCGAGAGCACGGGCCTGGGTCGGAACGCAGTGCAAATCGTTACTGCGAAATCCTCCATCATTGGACCTAGCCTCGCGGTGGAGGCGCGGCCTGCGTCGCAGCCCAGCGCACAGGGAACGGTGGCGTGGCGGTTTGAGGTGCTGGCGAATTACATTAGTCATCGCGCCGACGTCGCGCGAGACGGGACGGTATATTTTAACGATTCAACAGGGTTTCTCTACGCGCTGACACCGGCGGGCGCCTTGAAATGGATTTATGACGGAAATAGCGGCGGGTCCTCGGGCCCGACCGTCGTAGGACGAGATGGGACGATTTACTTTGGGGTCTCCGGTCCGTTCGCCGCCATTCATGCGGTCAAGTCCGATGGAACCCGCAAGTGGGTTTTCAACGCGCCGGATTCCCAGGGTCCGATTGGCGGACCGAACATCGGGAGTGATGGAAATGTCTATGCAATCTTCGACCCCCCGGGCGATATCGGCGCTGTCTCCCTTACGCCAGCCGGCGCACTTCGCTGGAACACACTTGGGACCCCGCGCGTCGGCGAGTTTGGCCAAGTCGGCAGGGAACTGGTCTTTGGCGGGGGGAATGTTTATTTCACTTCGAAGTACTATGGCGATGTTTACGGATTCGAGCTTACCCAGGGCACACAACGATTTTACACGAACATCGGCACGGCTCTACAGGCCGCGACCAGTCGGAACGGGACCCTCTACGTTCCAACCGGATTGAGGCTCAATTCCTATTCGAAGACTGGTCAGTTTCAATGGTCGTTCTTTGGCGACGAACCAACTACGACGAACGACCTGTCGGCGCCCGACGTCGGTCGGGACGGAAACATTTACATCATTCGCAATCTTGGAGAATTGTATTCGCTCACCCCCACGCCCTCGGTTCGTTTCGTCGCTCCTTGCCTGCTCCCACAAGGGCCTGTTCCTGGCCCGATCGTTAGTCCGACCGGCGCGTTGGTTCTGGCAGGTGGCCAGGACACCTACGGTCAGCCGGGACTGATCCAGGCCTTTTCAACCGCGGATGGCGCTCTTCTTTTTGAGATCAATATCCCGAAAGAGCCGGATGGCACGTGTGCTGTTCCTTATGCTCGCGCCCGGTTCACACGGAGTGGCGATCGCGCTTATATCCCCGCAGTCCAGCTCTGCCTGGCCCCACCGGAGTACCACTCCTGGCTCTACGCAATCGATATTACGACACCATGACGATAAGGTCTAATCGTCAGGGAAAAACTTTCAGGAAATAGCGAATCCTTCCTTCATTGGCCTTCTTGTTTTTGGTTTCCTGTCCTCCACGGTTCTTGCTCAGTTGGCGCCAGTCATTCCTTCGCGCTTTCTGAACGGTGACAGCGCGATCAGTCTATCGACCGGAGATCAGGTGACCCCTGAGATTGCGATCGTGAGCGGCAAGAATAACGCCAGCGGCGTCGCGCTGATCGAGTTCTACCAGTTGCAATAAAATCCGGCGCGCGGCGATCAGTAGGATTTCGCCCAGAGCACGCGGCGCGCGCTCGGTTCGCCGGTCATGACGCACTTTCCGCTCTCCGCCGGTTGCGACGGATCGTCGAAGGGGATGCAGCGAATTGTGACCTTGAGGTCGTTCTTGATTTGCTCTTCGACCGCGCGCGAGCCGTTCCAATGGGCGAGCGCGAAGCCGCCGTGGATCTCGGGCTTGGCCGCATTCTGCGGGGTGAAGAACGCGTAGAACTCGTCCTTGGTGTCGATCTTCCGCGTGTGCTCGTCACGGAAGGCGAGAGCGCGATCTAAGAGATTTTGCTGGATCGCATCGAGCAATTCGGTTGCACGACTCACGAACTCGGCGGCGGGCAGAAAAGCCTTCGCCTTGTTGTCTTCGTCGCGCCGGGTCACGGCCACGTTGCCGCTTTCCAGGTCACGCGGCCCGAGCTCGACGCGCAGCGGCACGCCTTTCTTGATCCATTCCCAGTTCTTGACTCCGCCGCCCAGGTCGCGCTGATCGACATGCACCTCGAGCGGCGCGCCGTGCCAAGAGATGGCGCGGAGTTGCGCCGCGAGATCGTTCGTGGCGGCGAGGACCGCGTCGCGCGTTTCCGGCTTCGGTGTCACGGGCACAATGACGATGTGCGTCGGCGCGATGCGCGGCGGCAGCACGAGCCCATCGTCGTCGGCATGCATCATAATGACGGTGCCGATCATGCGCGTGCTCACGCCCCAGCTCGTGGTCCAGCCAAACTCCTGTTTCCCGTCGCGGGTCTGGAATTGGATCCCGCTGGAACGCGAGAAATTCTGGCCGAGAAAGTGCGAGGTCCCGGCCTGGATCGCTTTCCGATCCTGCACCATCGCTTCGATACACAGCGTCTGGACGGCGCCCGGGAAACGTTCGCTCTCCGATTTTTCGCCGGTATAGACCGGGACGGCGAGATGATCGCGCACGAAAGTCTCGTAGACGTCGAGCATCTGCTTCGTCTCGGCGCGCGCTTCCGCTTCGGTTTCGTGGACGGTGTGGCCTTCCTGCCAAAGAAACTCGGTCGTGCGCAGAAAGAGGCGCGGACGCATTTCCCAACGCACGACGTTGGCCCACTGGTTGATCAGGATCGGCAGGTCGCGATAGGATTGGACCCACTTTGCGTAGCTGGCGCCGATGATCGTCTCGGATGTCGGCCTAACGACCAGCGGCTCGGTCAACGGACTCGCCGGGACCATTTTGCCCTCGCCGTTCAGTTCCAGCCGATGATGCGTGACGACCGCGCATTCCTTGGCGAAGCCTTCGACGTGTTCCGCTTCTTTCTGCAAATAGCTGAGCGGAATGAAGAGCGGAAAGTAGGCGTTCTTATGTCCGGTGGCCTTGAACATCGCATCGAGCGCGCGCTGCATGTTTTCCCAGATGC
>JALYQE010000309.1 GCA_030855965.1 Verrucomicrobiota bacterium
CTCCTGCCGCTATTGCTCGACGCGGCGGAAAAGATTTCGCCGCAAGAAATCGCCCGCCTGACCAGCCGTGGAGTAGCGGAACGTTTTCGGATTTCCGGCAAAGGCGGCCTGCAGATCGGCCACGACGCCGACCTGACCCTGGTCGACCGGACGGCGTCAGAAACCGTGTGCGCGGAGACCTTGCACTACCGCCATCGGCACACTCCCTACCTTGGCCGGCGGCTGCGCGCCCGAATCGTGCGCACAGTTTTGCGGGGACAAACAATCTTCCACAATGGTAATCTCGCCCCGCGCCCAGCCGGTCGACTGGTTAGGCCGGAAGCATCGTCATTATCTTGAACTCAAAAACGTCTCTGCAGCCTAACGAATTAGACGAAATAAACGCCGCCCTCGGCGAAGCGAACCAGGCCTTCATGCGCCGCTATCCCGGCGAATCGAACCGCCGCCAGGCTGTGCACACGGTTTATGGAGGGGCGCACCTTTTCAAAGCCGACTCCGCGCAAAAGATCGGCGCCGTCGCCCTGCGTTCGCTGCAGGAATACGCCCCGGATGCCGCCACGCTCGCGAGAGCGCTCGGCGTCGGGCACCCCGATGAACTTTCCCAGTTGGTCTACGACCGGGTCATCGAAAAGCTGCGCCGCGAACCGGTGGAGGACTTCCGGCTCGATTTCGAAGACGGCTACGGCAACCGGCCCGAGACGGAGGAAGACGCGCATGCCGAAAGCGCGGCGGCAGAAGTGGCGCGCGGGCTGCAGGACGGCACGCTCCCGCCCTTTCTCGGCATCCGGATCAAGCCGTTGAATGAGGACCTGCGGGTCCGGAGCATGCGCACTCTCGATATTTTCATCACCGCCCTCACGAAGGCAACGGAGGGCAAACTGCCGCCCAATTTCGTCGTCACCGTCCCGAAAATTCAGCTCCCGGAGCAGGTCGCGGCCGCCGTTCGTCTCTTCGCCGCGGTCGAGAAGAAAACCGGCCTAACGAATGGCGCGCTTCGTCTGGAACCGATGATCGAGACCCCGCAGGCGATCCTGAACCAGCGCGGCGAGATCGCGCTACAATCCCTCGTCGAAGCCGCCGCAGGCCGCTGCGGGAGCGTGCATTTCGGGGTTTACGATTACACCGCCAATTGCGGGATCACCGCCGCCTACCAGACGATGGGACATCCCGCCTGCGATTTCGCGCGCCAGATAATGCTCGTCTCGCTCGCCGGCACCGGCATCCATCTCTCCGATGGCGCGACCAACATCCTGCCGGTCGGTCCGCAGCGCGCGAGCGAAGGTCATCCCCTGACCGCGTCCCAATTCTCCGAAAATCGCGCCGCGGTCCACGCTGCCTGGCGGCTCGGCTTCAACGACAACATGCATTCGCTCCGGACCGGTTTTTACCAGGGCTGGGACCTGCATCCGGCCCAGCTCGTGACTCGTTATGCCGCCGTCTTCACCTTCTTCCTCGAAGGGCTGGAAAGCGCTTCCAACCGCCTGAAAACATTTGTCGAGAAAGCGGCCCTCGCCTCGCTCTTCGGCGATGTCTTCGACGATGCCGCCACCGGCCAGGGCCTGCTCAATTTCTTCCTCCGCGGCATCGCCTGCGGCGCCATCTCCGAGGCCGAGGCGCTCGCCACTGGCCTAACGATCGAGGAAATTCGTTCCCGCTCCTTTCTCAAGATCCTGCAGTGGCGGCGAAACGCATGAGCGCGGCGAAAAAGGTCGTGGTGGCTGCGACGCCCTCGTCGCAGGAAGTGCCCGCGGCGCCCTCGCTGCGAGAGCGTCAGAAACCGGGCGGCGAGGGCGTCGCAGCCAGGTTCCCATGAGCCGCCCGCTCGAGTTTCGGCTCAACGGCAAGCCCGTACGCATTGGGTCCGTTTCGCCTAACGTCACTCTTCTGCAGTGGCTGCGGACAAGCGGCCTAACCGGTTCGAAGGAAGGCTGCGCGGAAGGCGATTGCGGCGCCTGCTCGGTCGCGATCGTCGACCGCGACGCGCGCGGCAAGCGCTGTTATCGCTCGATCAACAGTTGCCTCGTGCCGCTCCCGCTCATGGCCGGGCGCGACATCATCACCGTCGAGGGCGTGGCCTGCGGGAAAAGGCCGCACCCGGTGCAACAGGCGATGGTGGAAAACTTCGGCTCCCAATGCGGCTACTGCACCCCCGGGTTCATCATGTCTCTCTTCGAAGGCTACTATCGCAAGGATCTCAAGACCGGCGTGCAGCTCGACGAACAGCTCTGCGGAAATCTTTGCCGTTGCACCGGCTACCGCTCGATCCGCGACGCCGCGGCTGACGCGCTCGCCCAACGCGGCGCGCCGGACGACTTTGACGCACAACTCAAGGCTTCAAAGCCGAAGCTGAAAACGGTTCGTTATGCGAACGGAGACGAAACTTTTTT
>JALYQE010000181.1 GCA_030855965.1 Verrucomicrobiota bacterium
CTTTTTTACACCACGATTTACGGGCTGACGCTGATCGGCGCCTTTGGCGTGGTCGCATTCGTTAGGCGGGAAACCGGGGGCGACGACCTGCGCGATTTTGCCGGTCTGCGCGCGCGTTCGCCTCTTCTCGCCGGCTGCATGGCGGTGTTTATGCTTTCGCTCGCCGGTCTCCCGCCGCTCGCCGGGTTTTTCGGCAAGTTTTATCTGTTCAGTGCCGCGCTTCGGGCCGGTCCAAATCACGGGCTGCTTTGGCTTGTCGTGCTCGCCCTCTTCGGCAGCCTCGTCTCGCTCTATTATTATCTGATCGTGCTGAAGGTCATCTATCTCGGTGAAGCGGCGCCCCTCCGGATGGAAGACGAGCGCTACGACTTCGAGAAACGCGCGGATTTAGTGCCCCGGATTACGGTGCTCCTGCTCGCCGGCAGCGTCCTGCTGCTTGGGATCATGCCCGGGGCGTTGGTCGACCGCATTCTCGCTTCCCTGCCGTAAGTTCGCGGGCCACAGGCTGTGGTTAAGCTTGACCCGGTCCAGCCGCCCGCAAAGAATTGCGGTATGAAAACACTCAAAATTGCCTTTGCATTATGCACCGTCATGCTGGCGTGGGCTGGGCTCGTGAGTCCGGCCTTCGCGCAGGAGCCGAGCGCATCCCGGGCCTCCGCCTCACCCGCGACTGGTCCGTCGCATGAAGAAATGATGGCCCGGATGATGGAACTGGGAACACCGGGCGATCAACACAAGCTCCTGGCCGAGATGACGGGCGACTGGACTTACAGCTTGAAAATGTGGATGGACCCGAGCGCTCCGCCCCAGGAATCCAAGGGCACCTCCACGCGCAAGGCGATCATGGACGGCCGCTACTTTATCGCCGAGCACAAGGGCACCTTCCAAATGCCGGGCGCGGACGGGAAAATGCAGGAGATGAATTTCACAGGCATGGCGATCGAGGGCTATGACAACGCCAAGAAAAAATTCGTCTCCTCCTGGATCGACAACATGAGCACGATGATCATGAACTCTGAGGGCACCTTCGATCCCTCGGCCAAGACCTTCACCTATCACGCCGAGAGCGAAATGATGCCGGGGAAAATGACCAAGATCCGGGAAGTGGTCAAAATCGTGGACAAGGATCACCACACCTTTGAGTGGTATGACGACAGCCACGGCTCCGAGATGAAGACGATGGAGATCAGCTACACCCGCAAAAAGTAACCGGACCGGCACAACCAGGATGAGCATCTCGCGACGCAAGTTTGCGCAATTGTTAGGCGTGGGGGCGGCGGCGGCAATCGCGCGCCCCGCGCTTTCCCTGGCCCGGGAAGCGGCGGTCGCCACGCCGGCGGCCGCTACTTCCGCCATCGTTCGCCTGAGCTCGAACGAAAACCCTTACGGTCCCTCGGCCAATGCGCTCAAGGCGATGAGCGACGCCTTTGGCCTGGTCAATCGTTATCCCGATGACCAGGCCGACATCCTGGTCGAGTCGCTCGCGCAACTCCACGGCGTCGAGCGGGGACAGATCCTGCTCGGCAACGGCTCGGGCGAGATTCTCAAGCTCTGCGCGGATGTTTTTACCGGCCCGCTCCCGAGCGAGACGAAAAAACCTTCCGGCGCCCTGGTCGTGGCCGACCCGACCTTTGAAGCCATCCTTTACCACGCCAAGCTCAAGGGAGCGGAGATCGTGAAAGTGCCGCTCACCCCCGGCTTCGCGCACGACCTGCCGAAGATGCTGGCGGCAGCTAAACGGGGTGTCGTTTACATCTGCAACCCAAACAACCCGACGGCCAGCATCACGCCGGTGAAAGAGATCCGGGATTTCATCGCCCAGGCGCCGAAGGAGACCATGATCCTGGTCGACGAGGCCTACCATCACTACGCCGACAGCCCCGATTACGAGAGCGTGATTCCGCTGGTGAAGGAGCATCGCAACCTGATCGTGGCCCGCACCTTTTCGAAAATCTACGGCATGGCCGGTCTGCGCAGCGGTTATTGCGTGGCGCAATCGTTTACCGTCGAGCGAATGCGGGAACGGCAATCCTGGGACAGCACCAACGTCCTGGCCCTGGTCGCGGCGGGAGCCAGCCTGGCGGATGTCGAGCACGTCAGCAAAGGGCGGGCGCTGAACACGGAGACGCGGGCTTTCATCACCGGCGAACTGAAAAAAATGGGCTACGAGAGCATTCCTTCGCAGGCAAACTTCATCATGGTCGACATAAAACGACCGGTGGTGCCGGTGCGGAACACGCTCATGCAGCGCAAGATCCAGGTTGGCCGCTTGTTCCCGGCGTTGCCGAACCATCTTCGCCTAACGATCGGGACCAGGGCGGAGATGGAAGGATTTCTCGCCGCTTTCCGCGAGATTATGGCGCCGGCTTGAGTCGGAGCCGGAGCGCGCTGAAGGGGGCCGGCAATTGACGCCGAACTTCGCCTAACGAGTTAGCACAATGAGCAAACGATCAGGCGGCGCGGCGATGCAGGCCGGCGCGCAACTGGTTGAGGCGCATCTTGACCGCGCTGCAGCGCATGCGCTCGCGGGTCGCTTCGGCCTCGGGCAGGGACTGCGCCTGGTAAGGCGAGTGGGCCGGGCGGAGGCAAGTCTCGGCGAATTCGTTGGCCGCCCAGGCACGACGCAGATTCGCCGCGGTCGGGTTGGCGTCGACTTCGCGGAGCAGGAGATCACGGGCCGCGAGATAGGAATGGATTTCAACCGAAGCGGTATCGGTCGCGCGAGCGGCCGGAGCGTTGGAGATGGTCTTTTGGAAGTTCATCGCAGTTAGTTGGAGCGGGAGAGCCGCTGGCATGGGTCTGGTTTGAGCAAGTCCCGTGCTCGAAGTCGTCTGCTTTTTCGCCGATTTCGGCGGTTTTTTGAGGTCTCGAATTCGAAACCGCGAAATCCCGTTGGTGGAACAGAATTTGTTCTTCCCCGGTTTGCGCTACAATTAGAAGATGTTGATGGAGATCAGATTAGGAATAATCGGACCGGTTGGTATGCGCTTTGCATTCCTCTCCGGTGGTCCGGCGAACTGGATCGCTTCCAATGACCATTTTCTTGCATCTGACGGCCACCGCTCTCCTCTGCTCTGCCCTCACCCTCCAGGCGCGCGACCGCCAGAGCGGGGAAGTGCTCTGGAGTTTCGAGACCGAGACTTCGAAACAAAACAAAGGCTGGGTCCTGACAAAAGATCGCGCCTTCAACGATCCGCTCCTCTACCACTCGAATTGGCGCGAGGCGCCGCTCCGCGCGCTGGAGCAGCAGCTCAGCGTCGGCGGGATTTACTCCTCCCCGCTGATCGTCGACGGCGTCGTCTATTTCGGCAGCACCGACGGCTACCTCTATGCCCTCGAATAAAATGAATTTTGCTGAATCCAAACAACCCGCTCGCGGCATCCAATCCGCAAGACGCGATGGCGTGCCGGAATTCGACCGCACCTCACCCGAGCAAACCTCAACCTACTAACCGCCATGTTCTTTGAATCATTCTTGCAGGACCTCCGCATCGGACTGCGCATGCTGGTGAAGGATAAAACCTTCTTCATTCTCTCCGTCACCGTTCTCGCGCTCGGCATCTGCGGCGTGACGACGCAATTCACGATGGTCAACGCCGTCGTCCTCCGCGGCTTTTCTTTCCCGCAGCCCGAGCAACTCATGAGCGTCGGCCTGATCGACCCGCAGGCCTCGGATCAGAACAATAATTTCGGTAACGGCAACATCCCGTCGGCGCAGGATTACGAGGACCTGCGCGCGGGCCAGAAGTCGTTTGCGCTCATGAGCGCGTATCTCAACGGCTCCACCATCAATGTTACCTACAAGAAAAATCCGCAGCGCTACACCGGGGGTTACGTCACGGAAGATTTCTTCAAGATCATCGAGGTGAAGCCGATCCTCGGGCGCGACTTCACCGCGGCGGACAACAAACCCGGCGCGGAGAAGGTGACCATCCTCGGCCACGAAATCTGGAAGCGTGATTTTGGCGGCGACCCCGCCATCGTCGGCCAGTCGATCCGGATCAACGGCAAAGTCGCGACCATTGTCGGAGTCATGCCGCCGAACTTTAAGTTCCCGGTGAACGAGGAGCTCTGGGTCCCGCTTTACAACGAGTTCCCGCTCAAGCCGCGTGGCGACGTGGCCGGTATCGGGCCCGCCATCATGGGTCGGTTGAAAGCGGGCGTGACGCCGGACCAGGTGAATGCGGAGTTTACCGGGTTGGCGAAGCGGATCGCGAAAGATAATCCGAAAAGCAACGGCCAGCTCACCTCCGCCAGCGTGCAGCCATTGATCAAGGCGTTCACCGGCCAGCAACTGCGCCAGATCATGTACGCCATGCTCGGCGCGGTCGTGGTCGTGCTCCTCATCGCCTGCGTCAACGTGATGAACATGCAGTTCGGCCGGGCCGCCCTCCGGGCGCGGGAAGTGGCGATTCGCGGCGCTCTCGGCGCGACCCAGTGGCGCATCGTTAGGCAAATGTTGACCGAGAGTTTCCTCATCGCGCTGCTCGGCGCGGTCGTCGGGGTGGCGCTCGCCTACTGGGCGGTCGATCTCCTTGCCGCCATCACCAGCACGCCGCAATTCCAGCTCCCGTACTGGATCGTTTTCTCGATCGACGGCAAGGTGCTTGCCTTTACCCTCGGCGCGGTTCTGCTTGCGACCTTGGTTTCCGGCTTGATCCCGGCCCTGCTCGCCGCCCGCGGCAACGCCTCCGAGATGATGAAAGAAGGGGGCCGCGGCAACAGCAGCCGGCTCGTCAACGTCATCACGCGTGTCCTCGTCGTGGGCCAGATCGCCATGACCGCCGCGCTTCTGATCGCTTCCGCGCTGCAGGTGCGCTCGATCCGCAACCAAGTGAACCTCGATTACGGCTACGATGAAGAGGGCGTTTACGCCGCGCGCATGGGATTGTTTGAAGGAGATTATCCGACGGAAGAATCGCGCCGGCTCTTCTTTGTCCGGGCCGTCCGCGCGCTCCGCAACAATCCCAACTTTGACGGCGCGGCGATGAGCGATCGCTTCCGGATGACTTTCGCTTATTACGGCCAATATGAGGTCGATGGGAAAACCTACGTGACCGATCGCGACCGCCCGCAGGGGAATGTGGAGTCGGTCTCGGACGGCTATTTCAGCACGCTCGGATTGAAGATTCTCGAGGGCCGCGATTTCACGCTCGAGGACAGCGACGCGAAACAACCGGTCGCGATCGTGAACGCCAGTTTCGCGCGCCAATATTGGGGCAACCAAAGCCCGCTCGGGCAACGAGTGCGCCAGTTCAATCCCGCGCAGCCGCAACCTTGGCGGACGATTGTCGGCGTTGTGCCCGACACCCTCATGCAGGGGCCGTTTAACACCCGGACCGACAGTGCCGGCTTCTACGTGCCACTTCTCGGCGCGACTCCGGCGCCGCAATTCTGCACCATCGTGGTCCGGCCGCGCGCCGGGCAAGCGGCCGCCAATCTCGGGCCCGCTCTGAGCAAAGCCGTGGCCCAGCTCGACGCGAATCTGCCGGTCTATTTCCCGGGCACGCCGGCCGTCTCGCACGCGGAATTTCTGAGCGGCCCGCGCCTGGTCGCGTCGCTCTTCAGCATTTTTGGGGTTGTGGCGTTTCTGCTTTCCGCCGTTGGCCTTTACGGGGTCATGAGTTTCTCGGTCAACCAGCGGACGCAGGAGTTTGGAATCCGGATGGCGCTGGGCGCGGACACGGCGCGGATTTTCAAGATGGTGATGAGGCAGGGCGCATGGCAGCTGGCCATCGGGCTCGGGCTCGGGATCGGCTTCGCCGCGCTTTTTCTCGGGGTCATCGCGGCGGGCGCGCTGGAGAACATTTTGTTCAAAGTAAACGCGCTCGATCCGTTCATCTATTTCAGCGTGGCGGCGCTGCTCACCGCTGTGGCGGCGGCTTCGTGTTTGGTGCCGGCACGGCGCGCCACGCGGGTGAATCCGATGGTTGCGTTGCGCGCGGAGTAGATCGAAGCCCGCGGCCTTACGGGTTTTCGTTTGTGCGATCAACCGATTTGGCGAAAGAAGGTGATTGTGAAAATCGCCGCCGCCCAGATTGCCTGCAACCTCGGCGATCTCGCCGCGAACGCGCGCAAGATGCGCGAGTTTGCCGGGCGCGCGAAGGCGGCGGGCGCGGAGCTGGTCGTCTTCCCGGAAATGGCGGACACCGGGTACGCCATGCCGGTCATTCGCGCGCAGGCCAAGCCTTGGAACGAAGGCGTTGTCCCGGAGTTGCAGGAAATCGCGCGCAATCTTTCGCTCGCGATCATCAGCGGCGTTTCCGAGAAAGAGGGCGACGCGATCTACAACTCCCAGGTCGTGATCGACGCGGCCGGCGCGATCATCGCGAAATATCGCAAGACCCACCTCTTCGCCCCCGCGCCGATCGAGGAGGACAAATGCTTTGCTCCGGGCCAGGCGCTGGTCAGCGTCGCGCTCGGTCCGCTCCGGCTTGGCCTAACGATCTGCTATGACCTGCGTTTCCCGGAAATCTATCGCGCCCTCGCCGTCGAGCAGGGCGCGAACGCATTCATCATCTCGTCGGCCTGGCCTTTTCCGCGGGTCGAGCATCAGCGCGTCCTGGCGACGGCGCGCGCGATCGAAAACCAGAGCTACGTCGTGCTCGCAAACCGCGTCGGCAAGGATGACGGCACGCCGTTCTGCGGTTCCTCGGCCATCATCGATCCCTCTGGCGTGGTCGTGGCCGCCGCCTCGGCCGAGCGCGAGGAACTGGTTGTAGCCGAAGTTTCGCCCGCGGTGCTGGATGAAATCCGCGCGCGAATGTCGGTTTTCGCGCATCGGCGGCCGGATCTTTATCGCTGAGTCGTGGCCGTCCGCCCTGGCTCGCAAAGTATCTTGGCCTGCGCGTCGCCTTCGGGCAGATTCGCCCCGTGACTGGAAACAGAAATGCGGGCCACCCTTTTCGCACCTTCGCGCTGCTCTGCGCGTCGTTAGCCGTCTGTTTCGCCCTACTCACCTTCGTCGGCTGGGTTTCCGGGCTCCAGCTCCTGGCCAGCGTTCGCGCCCGTTACATCCCGATGGCGCCGAGCACCGCGCTTTGTTTTTCACTTTTAGGCTTCGGGCTGGTGATGCATCTGCTCCGGCCGAGAATGCGTTGGATCCCGCGCTTCCTGGCGCTCCTGGTCCTGGCCTTTGCCCTCCTTAAACTTTTTGAATTCCTAACCGGACGGCACTTCGCGATCGACGCCTTGTTTGTGCGAAATCCGGAAATGTTCGGGGCCGTTCCGACCGGTCGGATGGCGCCGTTGACCGCTTTTAACTTTGTCTTCACCGCGCTCGGTTTGCTTGCGCTTGCGGTGGAGGGTTTCAGGAATTGGGCGGGCGGATTGGGTGCGCTCGCGACCATCATCAGCGCGCTCGTGCTGGTCGGTTATTGGTACGGCACGCCGCTTCTTTATGGCGGTAACATCATTCCCGTCGCCCTCTCGACGGCCTGGGCGTTTTTCCTTTGCGGCAACGCCATCGTCGCCGCGGCGGGAGCGGAAGCGTGGCCGCTGCGAATTTTTCTGGGCGACTCCACCCGGGCGGTCCTGCTCCGTGCCTTTGTGCCGGTGATCATCGCCGCCGCACTCCTCAATGGCTGGATCAGCGCCACGCTTTTAAAAACGATTCAGACCAACCCGGCGGTGATTTCCGCCCTCGGCGCGCTCGCCTTTGCGGTATTGATCACGGCCATAGTCTCCCAGGTTTCCCGCGTCGTCGGCGGACGAATCGACCGGGCGGAAGCCGCGCGCAATCTCGCACAGGCGGAACTGATCGCGCTCAACGCCCAGCTCGAGCGGCGCGTCCGGGAACGGACGCACGAGCTGGCCGCGAAAAACCATCAGATGGAAGAGGAGTTGCAAATGGCGCGCGAACTCCAGGTCGCTTTGTTGCCGCAACAGTTCCCGACCATTCCGCGCGGCGTCTTGCCGGCCGAAAGCGCGCTTCATTTTATCAGCCTCTATTTCCCGACCGGCGATGTGAGCGGCGATTTCTTCTCGGTCTTTCCGGTCGGGGAAAAAGCGGCCGGCGTTCTGATCTGCGACGTCATGGGGCATGGCGTCCGCTCCGCGCTCGTCACCGGCATGATCCGCGGACTGGTCGAGGAACATTCCCAGCTCGCGCATGACCCGGGCGAGTTGCTCACCCGGATCAATCGCGCCCTCACCGTCATCCTGAAGCAGGCCGGCACGACCATGTTTGCGACCTGCTTTTATGTCGTGGCCGATATCGAGCGCTCGCAGTTGCGTTATGCAAACGCCGGGCACCCGAGTGCGCTCCACGTCCGGCGCGACGGTACCGGCGCGGAAAAGCTCGACGGCCAGGATGCGCGCGGGCCGGCGATGGGGATTTTTTCCTCGGCCGCCTACAACACCGCCATCCGGCCGATGACAAAAGGCGATCTCGTCATGCTTTTCACCGACGGCCTCTTCGAGGTCGAGGACGCGACGGGGGAATTTTTCAACGAGGAAAAACTGCGCACAACGGTCAGCCGCCACGCCGCCCTTGCTCCGGAGGAATTTTTTAACCGGGTGCTGGAAGACATCCGCAAATATTCCCAGAGCGAAACTTTCGCGGACGATGTCTGCGTGGTCGGGATGCAGATCCGGCACACCGATTAAAAATGCCGGCGCGAGAAAAACCACGGCGGATCAGGGTCGACGACCGGATGCAGCGC
>JALYQE010000336.1 GCA_030855965.1 Verrucomicrobiota bacterium
GTGCTCCGACTGAGCTTGCTCGCGTCTTTCATTGTACGATCCAGCCGTCGCGCAGCTGGATGATGCGATTGCCGTGGGCGGCGTTGGTTTCGGAATGGGTCACCTGGATGATGGTGATGCCTTCGCCGTTCAGCTTTTTGAAGAGCTGCATGATTTCGTCGGCCTGGCTGGAGTGGAGGTTGCCGGTCGGTTCGTCGGCGAGGATGAGCTTCGGCTGGGCGATGATCGCGCGCGCGATGCTGACGAGCTGCTGCTGGCCGCCGGAGAGCTGGCGGGGGTAGAGATCCTTTTTCCCGACGATGGAGAAACGGTCGAGCGTGTCGGCGACGAGCGCGCTCCGCTCCGATTTGCTGTAGCGGCGATAAGAGAGCGGGATGTCGAGGTTCTCGTAAACCGTCAGGTCATCGAGCAGGTTGTAGTTCTGGAAAACGAAACCGATCTGCTCGTTGCGCAGGACAGTGCGCTCCTTCGGTTTCAGTTGATGGACCGCGGCGCCCTCGAGGAAATATTCTCCGGTCCAGCCGAAGTCGTGCATGCCTAACAAATGAAGGAGAGTCGATTTGCCGGCGCCGGACGGACCCATCACGGAAACGAAATCGCCTTCCTCGACCGCGAGATTGATGTCGCGCAGGACATAAGAGAACTGTTGTTTGCCCAGCGGGTAGGAACGCTCGATGTGGTTGAGGCGAATGAGTGGTCCAGTGATCATTTCAAGAGTTCCGGCCATTTGTTTGCTACAGATGGACACAGATGGAACACAGATGGGGGAATCGGACTCTTGGTCTTTGATCTGTGAAATCTGTGTTCATCTGTGGCTGGTTAACCTCTGCCCAAAGCGATCATCGGGTCCGCCCGGGTCGCGCGCCGGGCCGGGATGTAGCTGGCCAGGAAAGCGACAAGAGCAAGGGTGAGAGTGGCGATGAGGAAAGTCGGGAGATCGATCGCGCTCGTTTCGTAGAGCGCCGCGCGTAGCGCCGAGGTGCTGAGAAAAGCGACGATCAAGCCGATGACGGTGCCGGCCCCGATGAGAAAGCCAGCCTGGGTAATGACGAGGCGCAGCACATCGGAGCGTTGCGCGCCGAGCGCCATGCGCACGCCGATTTCGTGCGTCCGTTGCACGACGAGGAACGACATCACGCCGTAGATCCCGACGGAAGCCAGGACGAGGGCGAGACCGGCAAAGGTAGTCAGGAGAACGACCGAAAGCCGGCGCGGAGCGACCGAATCTGCGATGACCTGCTCGAAAGTGCGCACATGCGCGATCGGTTGCGCGGAATCGATCGCCTGCACTTCGCGCCGGATCACGCTGGTCAGGCTGGCTGGATCCTGCGCGCTGCGCACCGCCACGATGAGCGAGGAGTAGGGCGCCTGGGCGGAGGGAACGTAGAATTCCGGCTTCATCGGCTGATCGAGCCCGCGATGATGCAGGTCGCCGACGATGCCGACGATGGTAGCGAGCGCTGCGCCCTCCCGGGTCGGGACCTTGATCTGACGCCCGATTGGGTTTTCGTTAGGCCAGTGCCGCTTCGCCAGCGCCTGGTTGATCAGGATCGCCATCGGCGCATCGAGTTTGTCACCGGCGTTAAAGAAGCGGCCCTGACGCAGGGGAATCTCGAGCGCCCGGAAATAATCGACGGAGGCGAGGCGAATTTCCTCGTCCGGCATGGGGTGGGCGTCGTCGTAAGTGCGTCCGACAATCTCGAATGAGTAATCGCTGTTCGTCCCGCTCATCGGCAGGATGGTGGTGAAGCCGACGTGAATGACTCCGGGCAAAGCGCCGAGCCGGCGCTCGAGTTCGGCGAAGAAGTTCACCTGAGATTGCTTGTCGGGGTAACGCAGGTCGGGGAGTGAAATCTCCGCCGTGAGCACGTTTTTCGGATTAAAGCCCGGGTCGACGTTTTGCAGCCTAACGAAGCTCTTGAGGAGCAGCCCCGCCCCGGTCAGGAGAACGAGAGCGAGCGCGACTTCGCCGATGACGAGGGCGTTGCGCAGCCGGTTGTGACGGCGCCCGGAAGTGGAACCGCGGCCGCCTTCCTTGAGCGATTCGGTCAGGTCGAGTTTGCCGCTCGTTAGGCCAGGGACAAGGCCAAAGAGGAGGCCGGTGCCGATGGCGACGAGGAGGGTGACGAGCAGAACGGTGTAGTCGATCTGCACTTCGCCCAGTCGCGGGATGGTGCGGGCGCCGATGGATTTGACGAGGTCGATCGCCCAGATGGCGAGGAGCGTTCCGGCACCCGCGCCGGCGAGGGCGAGGACGAGGCTTTCGGTCAGGCTCTGCCGGAGGAGGCGGGCGCGACTGGCGCCGACCGCGACGCGAATGGCCATTTCCCGTTCCCGCGCGGTGGCCCGGGCGAGCAACATGGTAGCGAGGTTGGCGCAGGCGATGAGGAGGACGAGGCCGACTGCGCCGGAGAGGATGAAAAGGAGCGGCTTCATCCCGCCGACGATCTGTTCCTTGAGCGGGTAAAGCGTGGCGCCGAAACTTTCGTTCTGCGAGTAGTTGTCCTGGTAACGCTGCCGCATCCCCCTCACAACGGTATCGACCTCGGCCTGCGCCTGGGCGGTGGAAGTGCCGGGCGCGAGCCGCCCGATCACGCCGTAACTGCGCGAACCGCGCCGTTTCATTTCGTCGTCGGTAAAACCGAGCGGCTGCCAGATGTCGGCCTGCTCCCCGAATTGCCCGCCGGTGATGTTAAAGAGCGGGAGGGGGAATTCGAAACTCGAAGGCATGATGCCGATGACCGTGAAAGCGCGGCCGTCGGCCAAAAGTTTGCTCCCAAGCACGCGCGGATCGTGGTCGAATTTCCGGCGCCAGAGCCGCTCGCTGATTAGGATGACGTCATCCCGCCCGACGACGCATTCCTCCGGACGAAAGGTGCGCCCGCGCAGAGGCGCGACGCCTAACAAAGGGAAAAGATCGGCTGATACGACCGCGCCGGCGACGCGTTCCGGCAGGTCGCCATCGGCGAGGTTGTAGGTGGAGGCATCGTAAACCGCGAGTTTATCGAAGCTCTTGAGCGAAGTTTTATAGTCGAGGAACTCCGGTGCAGAGACCGGGATAGCGTCGAGGTGCTGATCCTTGAAATGCTCGAAAAGCAGGACGAGCCGGGCCGGCTCCTCGTAGGGCAGCGGCTTGATCAGGAGCGCGTTGACGAGGGTGAAGACCGCGGTCGTGGCGCCGATACCGAGAGCCAGGGTCAGAATGCCGACAAGGGTAAAGAGCGGATTTTTAACGAGAAGGCGGAGAGCGTGGCGAATTTCCTGGAGCATGATTCAGCGGTGCGGTTGCGACAATTCGTTAGGCGAGTTGGCCGCAGGAGAGGTGGCGACCTGGCTGCTCGGTGGCTCGGCACGGCGGTGCGAAACGGCGACCGCGATATTGGCGACGAGCAGGACGAGGATGAGGAGCGCCTTGATCGAGCCGTCGCGACAATCGTTAGGGCGCATTTTCTCGTTCCTCGTTAGGCGGCGATTTTGTCCTCGACCACGCGGCCGTCGAACAAGTGGATGGTGCGATCGGCGTGCTGCGCAAAACGCTGGTCGTGCGTAACCATGCAGATGGTCGCACCGCCGGCGTGCAGCTCTTTCAAGAGATCCATCACCGCTTCGCCATTGCGTGAGTCGAGGTTGCCGGTCGGTTCGTCGGCCAGGAGGATGGCCGGTTTGCCGGCAAGCGCGCGCGCGACCGCGACACGTTGCTGCTGGCCGCCGGAGAGCTGGCTCGGGAGATGTTTGGCGCGATGCGCCATGCCGACACGTTCGAGCGCTTCGTTGACGAAGGCCTTGCGCTCGCTCGCGCCCATCCCGCGATAGGTCAGGGGCAGCTCGACGTTTTCGTAAACCGTCAGGTCCCCGATGAGGTTGAAGCTTTGGAAGATGAAACCGATCTCGCGATTCCGGATCCGGGCGCGCTCGGGGAAGGAGAGGTTCGCGACTTCGCCGCCCTTGAGCGAATAGCTGCCGTCCGACGGCGTGTCGAGTAAACCGAGGATGGAAAGAAGCGTCGATTTTCCGCAACCGGAAGGGCCGGCGATGGAGACGTATTCGCCGCTGCGAATATCGAGATGAATGCCGGAGAGCGCGTGGGTCTCGACTTCGTCGGTCAGGAAAACTTTCGTGACGCCGTCGAGGTGAATCAAAGTGTGGTTGCCGTTAGTCATGTGATTGTGTGGTTGGATGAAGTGGGTCAGTTGAGGCGAATGCGGTCGTGCGAATCGTAGGCGCTGGTGTCGGAAAGGATGACCTGCTCGCCGGCGTTGAGCCCGCTCAGGATTTCGATGGTGTTGACCGAGCTGCGGCCGAAATGGACCGGGCTGCGCACCGCTTCGCCGCTCGAGCTGAGCTTGAAAACGCCGACGGTCGCGCCGTCCTGGGCAAAGGCCGGGCGGCCGACGTAGAGAACGTTATCGAGACGTTCGAGCTCGATCGTGCCGTCGACGCTGAGATCGGGGCGCGCGCCTTTGGGAAGCTCGCCATCGAGGGCGATGTCGACCGTGACCGTGCCCTGCTCGACCGCGGGATCGACCCGGGTGACGTGGCCGGCGACGACGCCGTTGCGGGTGTCGATCGAAGCGGGCTGGTTTATCTGAATGTCCTTCGCCTGGGTCTCGGCGATCTTAATCTGTGCCTTTAATTTCGCCGGGTCGGCGACGCGGGCGAGATTGGTTCCGGCGACGACACGCTGGCCCACCTCGACCGGGAGCTGTTGCAGGACGCCGGTCATGCCGGCTTTGACGTGGAGCGCTTCGACGTCGCGCGCTTTCAATTTCGCGGCGGCGGCGAGTTGATTGACGGTCGCCTGTTTGGCGGCGAGCTGCGGCTCGATCGAGTCGCGGGCGAATTCCAGGCGCTTGATTTCGATTTCGTCGCGGTTCTGGAGTTCGTCGCGCTTGATGATCGAAGTCTTGTAAGCGAGGTCGGCGATGAGCCCGTTTTTCTTCAGGCTCTCGTTCGTCTCAGCTTCCATTTTGGCCTGCAGATATTCGGAGTGGACCTGGGCGGTATTGGATTCCTGGTTGAGAAGCTCGCGCTGGAGAGTGGCGCGGAGGGTGGTGAGCTCCGCTTCCGCGGCGGTGGCCTGCGACTGCGCGTCGAGCGCGGCCTGTTCAAGGTCGGGACTGGAAAGCTCGAGGATGACGGTGTCGGGCTCGACCTTGGCTCCTGGCCTAACGACGATCTTTTCGACCCGGCCTTCCTTGTTCGTGGCGATCCAGCGAATGTCCTCCGGCACGAGCGTGCCGAGGCCGCGAACCTGACGGAGCATCGGGCCGCGCTTGACCGTGTCGACCCAGACCGCGGCGCGATCGACGCTGACCGCGGCCGGTTTCAAACGCGAAAGCGCGACCGTGACCAAGATGAGGCCGAGGACGGACGCGCCCGCGATGATGAGCCGCTTTTTCTTTTTCTTGCGGGCAACATCGGGGCGCGGGACATCCATGGACGAAGTGACAGGTGTGAAGCCCGGAGCGCGCGCGGGCTCGCTGCCGCCGATCACTTCGAAGCTTCTTTGCATGATGATGAGCCAGGAGCGGGCTTAAAGCACGCTCAGGGTTTGAATCAGCGCCGCGACGGCCTCGAGGCCATTCACGATCGGGAAGAGCGCGGTCAAGATGAGCGCGGCGAAAACGCCGGCGTCGACCAGAAAACCGCGGGCCGCTTCTCCGGCGAAATACTCGTTGCTGATCTCGGAGAAAGCCGGGCGGCGATATTTCACCGGGGTTCCGCAGCTGCCGGTCAACTGAGAGCTTCGATAGCTGTGGCTGATTTGCGGGAAGCCCGATCCGTGGCGCGCGGCGCGCGGATTTGCTTCGTCGCGCTGAATGAGGTCTTGGACTTGAGGTGTGTTTTTCATTTTCTTGGTGGTTGTTACTGGTGAGATGCGATTCGTCTTAGGTTTGGATTCAGGAATCTTTCCTGAAGTGCCGCACCCTATTGCAATGGCCGTGCCAACAAGTTTTTCTTTTTATAAGATGCTGATACAACGTTGGTTACCGTTATCGACGTTTTCGGACCGATACCACTTTTGCCGCGACCGTGGGATTACACTGTCCCGATTGCGGGACGGCGGCTCGCTCGACCAAAGAGCGCCCGGCGCGTTCGCACCGAAGTCGTTAGGCCCTAACGAGGCAAACGGAGAAGAGCTTCGCTCCCGGTGCGATCGGTCCGGTTGGCGAGGGTGAGCGAACCGTTGTGCGCTTCCGCGATTTGCCGGCTGAGGGTGAGCCCGATGCCCGAGCCGCCGGGCTTGGTGGTGAAGAAAGGAACGAAGAGGTTGGTGGGATTCATGATGCCGGGGCCTTCGTCGCGGACGAAGACTTCCGCGCAATCGCCCCGTTCGCGCCAGCCGGCGGTGACTTTTCCGCCGGTCTCGAGCGCGGCGTCGACCGCGTTGTGCAGGATGTTGATGAGGAGTTGCTCGATCTGCGCGGCGTCGGCCGGGATGGTGATCGTCCCGCCCTCGGCGAGTCGCACGGCGAGCCGGGTTTCGAGTCCAACCACGCGCCTAACGAGTTCGCCAAGATCGACCGGCTCCTTCTGCGGTGGCGGGAGGCGGGCGAGCCGGGCGTAGGCCTGCATGAAGCGGCTGAGCGATTCGGCCCGGGATGCGATGACGTTCAAACCGCTGCGGGCGTCGTCGCGCCAATCGGACGGCGGCGGATCGCGCCGGAGTAAGCTCTCGAGGCTGCCCGCTATCGACTTGATTGGGGCAAGGGAATTGTTCATTTCATGACCGAGCACCCTAACGAGGCGCTGCCAGGCGGTTCTCTCTTCTTCGCGCAGGGTGCGGCTGAGGTCGGTCATGACGAGCAGTTCGTGGGGCAGGCCGCGCTCTCGGAAGTTGCTTTTGCGCACGCCCCAACGACCGCTGCCGCCGGGAAAGGTGAGGCTGAGGGGAGCGTCTTCGTTGGCATCGAGGCATTGGGCGAGGCCGAGGTCGCTGGCGCGGCGGCCGAGGAGTTTGTCAATCGGCTGGCGGAGCAAATTTTCGCCGGCGCGGTTGACGAGGCGGAGGCGGCGATCGGGATCGAAGGTGAAAACCGCGACATCGATCTCGGCCATGATGGTGCGGAGAAGGGCGGTGGCTTCGAAGGCACCGAGCCGTTGGACGCGCAGGGTTTCGCCGAGCTGATTGATCTCGAGCAGGACTTCGCCGAGCGCGTCGTCGGCCCGCGCACCGCGGGCGCGAATGGAGTAGTCGCCTTCGCGGAGAGCGGCGAGCAGGTTACTCATCGTCTGGAGCGGGCGGACGGTGTGTTCCCGCGCGCTGGCGAGAAAAGCGAGCGCGCAACTGCCGAGAAGGAGGGTGAGAGTCCAGCTCACCTTGGCGCTGAAATCTCCGAACCAGAGGAGAGCGAGGGCGATGAGGATGGCGGGGCCGGCCGCGCCTAACGTCAGCCAGGTGAGGCGCGTTTCGTGGGAAAGGCGGTGCCGCAGTTTGCGGGCGGGCTTCATGCTGGGGAGCGCGGGCGCCTCGCCCGCAGTTTTTGGCGCCCCGCCGAAAACATCTGGTGGCGCTCAATTTTTATTCTTGTCCTCACGCCGGTCGGTGTCGCGCGAGGCGCACGACACGGCGGGCG
>JALYQE010000340.1 GCA_030855965.1 Verrucomicrobiota bacterium
CGAGTTTGCGATGCGTCAGGTCGCCGGTTGCGCCGAAAATCACGATCGCGCAGGGCTGCGGCACGGCCCGGTTCGAGAGTCCTTCGCGCAGGGGATTTGGTCGCTGTTTTTCGCTCATGTCTTGAAAGAGTCCGACAACTTAGGCAGATCGCCCCGGGAAAGATAAACGAAAAACCGGCGGCCGTTTTTGAGATTGTCGCCGGGGCCGGTTTCCGGCTAAAAGAAGTCCGCCATGCGGATCGCCACCTACAACGTGGAGAACCTCTTCAGTCGCGTGCACGCGATGAACAGCGATGATCCCGATCAGACCAGTGTCGTCCTCGCCGCGGTCGCGGAATTGCAGGCCTTGATCGCGCACGAAATTTACACCGTCGCGGACAAGGCGCGCATGCTCGAGATCCTGAAAAAGCACAAGGCGACCGGCACGGGCGGGCCGTTTTTCCTCCAGGAAACGCGCCGCCGGCTTTACTCCAACGGCAAGATCGTGGCCGACGGGCGGGAGGATTGGATCGGCTCGATCGAATGGCGGCGCGATCTCATCCAGGGCCCGGCGATCGAAAACACCGGACGGATCATCAACGAAATCAAGGCCGACGTGCTTTGCCTCGTCGAGGTGGAAAGCCGGCCGGTGCTGCGGCGTTTCAATGACACGATTCTAAAAGACGGACCGTATCCGCACGCGATATTGATCGACGGCAACGACGAGCGCGGAATCGACGTCGGCCTGCTTTCGCGTCGGCCGGTGACCGACATGCGCAGCCACACCGACGATCTCGATCCGGTGACGAAGTGGCCGGTCTTCAGCCGCGATTGCGCGGAGTTTGAGATCGATATCCCGGGGACGCGCCATCTCTGGATGCTGGTCAATCATTTCAAAAGCCGCGGCTACGGGAGCAAGGCGTCGAACGACGCCAAACGAAAACGCCAGTCGGAAACGGTCGCGGCTATTTTGCGGCGGTTCGATTTGCAAAAGCAGTGGGTCATCGTGGCGGGCGATTTGAACGAGCTGTCGAGCTCGGTTTCGCTCGCCCCGCTTCTGCAACGCGAGGGCTTGCGCAACGCCTGCGCGAAATGCCTAACGACGCCGATCGCTGGACGCATCGCGACACGCCATCCCGAGCAAGAACGAGCAGATCGATTACCTGCTCGTCTCCGAAGCGCTCTGGCCGCGTTTGCGCGCGGTGGGAATCGAGCGGCGCGGGGTCTGGGCGAGCGCGAAAAAGACGCGGGAAAAATATCCGCCGCTCAGCACTGTCACGGGCGAGAGCAATTGCGCGAGCGACCACGCCGCGGTCTGGGCGGATTTTGATTTGTAGTTTTCCTCCTAATCCTGCTCTTGCTCCTGCTCCTAATCTTCCCCGCGACGAAGGTGGAACGGGAGCGGGAGCAGGATTAAGAGCAGGAGCAAGAGAGGTCAGCCCGGGAGCGGAAACTTCCTCGTCAACTGCTGCACTTGCTGCCGCACTTTGCCGATGACGTGTTCATCCTCCCGGCCGATGAGCGCTTCCGCGAGGAGATCGGCAATCTCGAGCATGTCTTCTTCCTTCATCCCGCGCGTCGTGACCGCGGGCGTGCCCAGCCGGATGCCTCCAGGCTTGAAGATCGGGTAGGTATCGAACGGAATCGCGTTCTTGTTCACCGTGATCCCGGCCCGATCGAGCACATTCTGCGCGTCCTTGCCGTTGATCTCTTTCGGCCGCAGATCGACCAGCATGAGGTGATTGTCGGTCCCGCCGGAGACGATCCGGAAGCCATGCTTCGCGACTCCCGCCGCGAGCGCTTTCGCGTTCAACACCACCTGGCGCTGATACCCGCGAAACCCCGGCTGGAGCGCCTCATGAAAACAAACCGCCTTGGCCGCGATCACGTGCATGAGCGGTCCGCCCTGGACTCCGGGGAAAACCGAGGAGTCAATCGCCTTAGCGAATTGTTCCTGGCAAATCACGATCCCGCCGCGCGGACCGCGCAGGCTCTTGTGCGTCGTCGTCGTGACAAAATGCGCGTGCGGCACCGGGCTCGGATGTTCGCCGCCTGCGACCAGCCCCGCGATGTGCGCCATGTCGATGAAAAGCATCGCCTCGACCGAGTCGGCAATTTGCCGGAGCCGCGGGAAATCGATAAAGCGCGGATAAGCCGAAGCGCCGGCGGTGATGAGTTGCGGGCGCACTTCCTCGGCCTGTTTGGCGAGCGCGTCGTAATCGATCTGCTCCGTCTGCTCGCTCACGCCGTATTGGGTGACTTGGTAGAGTTTGCCGGAAAAATTCGCCGGGTGCCCGTGGGTGAGGTGGCCGCCGTGGGCCAGGTTCATGGTCAGGATGCGATCGCCCGGTTTGAGGACGGAAAAGTAAACCGCCATGTTGGCCTGGGCGCCGCTGTGCGGTTGCACGTTGACGTGGTCGCCGCCGAAAAGTTTCAACGCACGATCGATCGCGAGCTGCTCGACGACGTCGACATTTTCACAACCGCCGTACCAGCGTTTCCCTGGGTAACCTTCCGCGTACTTGTTTGTCAGGCAGGAACCCTGCGCCTCCATCACCGCGCGGCTGGTGAAATTTTCCGAGGCGATGAGCTCGATATTCTCTCGCTGGCGGCGTTCCTCTTCGGCCACGGCCTCGGCGATTTCCGGATCGACCTTGCGGAGCGGACCGCCTAACGAGCCTTGCTGCGGCCGGTCGCCGGCCTGGGATTCGAGATGATGAGGCATATTTTCCATGGTGGATCGTGGGTTCGCGCTCGCGCCGGCATAGCGCGGAACGGCCAGTTCGGTTTCTTCGACAAAGGCGAGAACACTTGGCAGCGCCTTTTCAATACTATCGGCGCACTCCTCGTAAACGTGGCGGCCCATCCCGATCGGGTCGGGCAAGTCACGCCAGCAGGTCGCCCCCGGCTCTTCAAATTCGCGCAGGAGAAAAGTCTTCTCCGCGCTCTGGGGAAAGAGGAGGTGGATCGTCTCCAGATGCGAGCCGGTCATGGCGAAAATGTGCGTCGCGCGGTCGACCAGGGTGGCGGTAAGCGGTTGGCTCCGGAGCGAGGAGATGTCGACCCCGCGCTGTCGGCAAACGTCGATCGCGTGCACGCTCGGCAGTTGCCCCCGGACGGCGTGGACCCCGGCTGCATCGGCCTCGATCTCCTTGCGATTGCCGACGAGACGGCGGAACAGTCCCAGGGCCATGGGGCTGCGGCAGATGTTGCCGGTACAGACAAAAAGGACGTATTTCACCATGATGCGAGACGCGAGGGCGGCGGCCTGCGCCAAAGTAAAATTAAACGCTCTCAAGTCAACGAACCCCGCCCGCGGACGCCTTTCAAAATGATCTCGCGCCGCTTTAGCCTAACGATCTCGTAATTATGAGCGCGTTGTGGAAATTGATCCGGCACCATTTGGAATGGATGAGCGTGCGCCTGCTCGCGGCGCTGATTCCGCGGCTACCGCGGCCGATGGCGGTGCAGTTCGCGCGCGTGGCCGGCGCGCTCGCAGCGCAGTTCGATTTCCCGGGCCGGCGGGTCGCCTTGAGCAACCTGGAAGTGGTCTTTGGCGATCGTTTCTCGCCCGAAGACCGCGCCCGGATCACGCGCGAATCCTACCAGCAGTTTACCGGCACGATGGTCGATCTTTTTTGGAATCCGCGGATCACGAAAGAGAACTACCGCAAGCTGATTGAGTTCAAGGGCTGGGATGAATTCTGCCGCACCGTCGGGCCGACCGGACCCTGCATTATCGCCGCCTGTCACTACGGAAATTTCGAATGGTTCAGCCTCGCCGCCGGTTATGCCGGGCTCGTCGCCACCATCGTGGCGCAGGAATTCAAGAACCCGAAGCTCGATCCAATCTTCCAGCGGCTGCGCGAACAATCCGGCCACCGTTTTGTGACCCGCGAGGGTGCGATCGTGAAACTTTACAAAAACCTCCGGCGCGGCGGGACGGCGGCTATCCTGGTCGATCTCACGGTGCATCCACGCCAGCCCTCGGTGCCGATCGACGTTCTTGGAATGAAGATGTCGGTTACTTACGCGCACGCCTGGCTGCATCTCCGCACCGGTTTGCCAATCGTCCCGGTGCACCAGGAACCGCTCCCAGGCGGACGCTGCCGGGTCGTGTTTCATCCCAAGCTCGAGATCCCGCCGGAAGCGACCGAGCAGGAGATCGCGCAACTCTGCTGGGATCAGTTTGAGCCGGTCGTTAGGCGTAATCCTTCGCCCTGGCTCTGGATGTACAAGTACTGGCGCTTCCGGCCGAGCGGGGCGGACCGTCCTTATCCGTTTTACGCGCACAGGATTCCGCGTCTCGACCAAAAACTCGA
>JALYQE010000186.1 GCA_030855965.1 Verrucomicrobiota bacterium
AACTCCGTCTCAGTCGCGTTCCTGAGCGTTTTCTTTTCCGGCAACAGCTTCGCGATCGCCTCGGCCGCGATCGTTTCCCGCGGCGGCTGAGCGGGGAGCGAGGCCGTCCAGAGCGCGGCCCCGAGCATAAAGAAGACGGCCAGGAAGAAACCGGTTCGCCGCCTGCCAGGTGCTCCCGCGGAGGTTGCGTCGCGCAATGATTTCATCGGCTCTTGAAAACAAACTCGCACGTCCGGGGAGCGGGCAAAGGGAATCGAACCCTCATAGCCAGCTTGGAAGGCTGGAGCTTTACCATTAAGCTATGCCCGCGCGGGCCTAAGCTGCCGCGAGCGCCCGGTGTTGCCAAGTTATTTTCCACGCCGCGCGCGCGCTTGCCATTCGGCCCGCGCCCGGGTAGCAACTGAGGGATGAAACTACTGCGCCTCTTCGTTTTTCTCGCGCTCTGCGCCACCGCCCGGGCCGATCTCACCGTCGTCCAGAAAATGGAAGGCACCGAAGGTCTCCACAAGATCACCTTCAAAATCAAAGGCGATAAAGCGCGGGTTGAAGTCAGCCCGCAGGTCACCACCATCGTTGACGCCAAAACCGGCGATCTCACGACGCTCTTGAACGACCAGAAATCCGTCATGCGCATTTCGGGGGAGCGGGCCAAGGCGATGGCGGAGATGGCCAAGACCTTCGTCAAACAGGAAACCCCCGACCAGTCCCTCCCGAAACCGACCGGCCGCAAGGAAACGATCGCCGGCTACGAGACGGAGGAATACGTGACCGAATCAGCGAACTACAAGGCCAGCTATTGGGTCGCGAAAACCTATCCGAATTTTCAAAGCATCCTCCAACAAATGTCGCTCCTGCAACGCGGCGCCTTTGCCGAGATCACCAAGGGCATGCCCGATTATCACGCCCTGCCCGGTCTGCCGCTGCGGACAAAAATCAAGACCCCCGGTCAGGAGGAAATCACGAGCACGATCGAGTCGGTCAGCCTCGCCCCATTACCCGCTTCCGATTTCAACGTTCCGGCCGGCTACTCCGAGATGAAGCTGCCCGATTTCCTCGGGGGCAAAATGCCGCCGGATAAGTCCGGCACCCCATGACCGGCAAACGGCCGCGCCTGATTCTCGCCTCCGCCTCCCCGCGCCGCCGCCAATTGTTGACCGAGGCCGGTTACGACTTCGAAGTCGTGACGCCGGAAGTGGAGGAAATTCATTCCGAGAAACTGACCGTCCGCGAGGCCACATCCTACAACGCGCTGCGCAAAGGCCTGGCCGTGGCGCGCGCCCATCCCGGCCGGGTCGTGCTTGCGGCCGACACCCTGGTCGCGCTCGATCATCGATTGATCGGCAAACCCGCCGATCACGTCGAGGCGGCGCGGCTCCTGCGCCTGCTCAGCGGCCGCACTCACCTCGTCGCGTCGAGCGTTTTCATCGCCCATCTTCGCCGCGGCAAATCGCTCGCCTTCTCCGTCCTCTCCCGCGTCGTTTTCAAAACCTTGAGCGAACAAATGATCGCGGACTACCTCGCCCGGATCGATCCGCTCGACAAAGCCGGCGGTTACGCCGCCCAGGGCGAGGGTGACGCGGTCATCGCCCGCATTCTCGGTTCGCGCAGCAATGTCATCGGTCTTCCGCTCGAGAAAACCGGCAGCGCCCTCGGACTCTTCGAGATTCGCCCGCGGCCCTGATGCCTAACGAGCCTCGACTTCGGCCGCGACCGCGCCCGACGCTTCCTCCCGCCATTCCCGGCGCAGGACGCAATAGAGGAACCAGACGATGAAGCAATTGACCGCCAGGACCAGGATCGCCACCGCGCCCGGATAGTACCAGACGTGCCGCACTTCAAACGGGATGAGCAGCGCGGTCGCGCCAACCGTCAGCATCTCGGCCCAGCGTTGCTGCAGATAAACCCCAATGCCTTCGGTGAAAAGCAACGCGGCGTAGAAGAGGATGACAAAACCCGTCATCTGGATCAGCCCGCCCGCGACCACATCCTGCAGCTTGTTCAGGAGATAAAGCATCGTCCGGCTGTGGGCCACCATCAGTTCGCCGTTGACCCAATCCGCAATCACGGCCGTCCAGCTCGCCCGGCTATGGAGGAAGAGCAGAGAGATCCCGATGGCAGAGAGGGCCGTGCCCTGCAGCACCTTGAAAATCCCGATCCCCTTGAGATAACGCATCCGCCGTTGCGCCCGCAGCGACTTGGGGACCGGCGCGGGCGTGCTCATGGCCGTAGGTGTCGCAGAAGCGCCCCCGATCTCAAGAGGGCCGGCTTTCGCGGAAACAGATCTCGAGTTTGTTCCCGCTCGGGTCCTCGAAAAAAATCGCGTAATAGCCGGGCGAATATTCCCGGCACAGCTCGGGGCCCTCGATGTTCCGTCCGCCCGCTTGCCTGACGACCTCGGCCAGCCGCTCCAGCTCGGCCGGCGATTCCGCCCAGAAGGCGATCCGGTTTTCGTTAGGATGATGTCCGCGCACTGCGGTAAGACAGAAGAATGCCTCCGGACCTTCGCCCGGTGGTTGGTAGGTCGGACACTCTTCATCCCCGGCAATCTCGGAAAAGCCGAGCGCCGGGAGCAACTGGCCGTAGAACTTTTGCGCCGCCGCCATGTTGGCGACGCGCAGGTCGATATGGTCGTAGATGCGCGATTTCATAGTCGTTAGGCAGGAGCAAGTAGAAGCCGGGCGATCGAGAAATAAAAGAGCAAAGTCAAAACATCCGCCAGCGCCAGGGTGAGCGGCCCGGCTGCGATCTTGGGATCGAGCCGAGAGGCGTGAAGAACGGAGGGAATGCTCAACCCCAGCACGCACGCCATGACGAGCGAGGCCACTATGCTCCCGCCGATCGCGAGCGCCGGCCAGCCCTCGCCGCGCCAGAACCAGACAATCGCGCCGACCAAAACTCCGCAGGCTAAGCCTAACAATAGCGCGGTCCCGACCTCCCGGCGCAGCGTCTGCAGATACCACCGCATGGTCGGCCGGCTCGTGCGCAGCGCCTGGATCGTCACCGCCATCGACTGAATGCTCACGCTCTCCCCGAGCCCGAGCACGAGAGTGAGAAAAAATGCGATGACCAAGCTCTGCGCCAGCGTGAGGGCAAAGACACTGGCCAGCAGCGCGCAAGCCGTCCCGCTCGCGATCGTCGCGAGCAGCCACGGGAAACGATAACGAAAGGCCCGAATCGGCCCGGCATCGCGCACCTGCGAGACATGGAAACCGATCGTCTCGAACACGTCTTCGTGCTGCTCGCGCTCCGCGATATCGAAAACCTCCTCGGTAAAAACGCCGACGTCGATCACCCCCAGGATGCGCCGTTCCCCGTCCACCACCGGGAAGGCGAAAAACTTGTGCAGGACAAAAAATTCACAGGCCTCGAGCAGGGTCGCGCTCTGCGGAATGGCCACGACCCGCTTGATCATGAGGTCGCCGATGCGCTGCTCCTCCTCCGCGGTCAGGAGCCGCCGCGTCGGGAGCACGCCGACCAGCCGCTGTTCTTCATCGACGACATAAAAATAAACGATCTTTTCCCCGACCCCCTCCCGCCGCACCGCCTCGAGCGCCTCCCGCGTCGTCATCGCCTCGCGCAATTGCGCAAAATCGTGGCGGATGAATTCCGTCACCGGCTGGTCGAGATGTTGCGGGGTGCCGTTCACAGGGCCGACCATAGCCGCGAACACGCCGGCTTTCGAGAACTCGACCTGACATATCGGTGGCTCTGGCCTTGCATCGGGCCCCGGTCTGCGGTCAGATTCATTTCACTCGATGCAAATTACGACTTCATCCGGATCTTCCGCGTCGCCTTTCCCGCCGGGGTTCCAATTCCATCCCTTTCGTTTCGTCCTCGGCTTGATCGGCCTCATCGGCATCGTGATCACGCTTCTCTCGCTCCTCTTCGGCTTCGTTTCCATCCCGACCAATTCGGTCGGAGTGAAACTGCGTTTCGGCGCCTATCACAGCACGGAAGGGCCCGGCCTCGCTTACGCCATTCCTTATGTCGACGAGATTCGCCTCATCCCGACCCAGCGTCTGTTGAAATTGGAATTCGGTTTCACCACCCCGCAGGCGATGAACGAGTTTCAGGGCGATCGCGAACCGGAAGATACCGAGACCATGATCACGGGCGATCTCAACACCGCGCTCGTCCCGTGGGTGGTGCAATACCGGATCGCCGACCCGAAGCAGTATCTCTTCGGCGCGCGCGAGCCGGAGAAGACTTTGCGCGATCTCTCGGAAAGCGTGATGCGCGAAGTAATCGGCGATCGCACGGTCGATGAAGTGCTCACGATCGGCCGGCACGATATCGAAACCTCCGCCCTCGCGCGCCTCGTGAAATCGTCGGCGGAGTACGGACTCGGAATGGCAATTCAGCAGGTTCAGCTCGCGACGGTGCGTCCGCCCCCGGCGGTGCAGGCGGCATTTAACGAGGTGAACCAGGCGCAGCAGGAAAAACAGACCGCGATCAACCAGGCTTGGGCGATCTACAACGACGCCGTGCCGAACGCGCGCGGCCAGGCCAAGGGCCGCGAGAAACAAGCCGAGGCCTATGCTTTTCGCCGGGTGAACGGGGCGAAGGGCGACACGGAAAAATTCTCCCTCCTCCTGGCCGAATATAGTAAGGCGCCCGAGATCACGCGGCAGCGGCTGTATTTTGAATCGATGCAGTTCATCTTGCCCTCGCTCGATCGCAAGGTGGTGGTCGATGACAGCATCAAGGGCGTGCTTCAAACCCTGCCTCTGATGGCCCCGACACCCGCGCCCGCCGCGCAACCCTGACCATGGCCAACGAACCCATCTACCGCTCGCATCTCTCCACTCGCTTCATCGGCTTCATGCAGAGCCCGGTGCTCGCGATCATCGGTCTCATTTTCGTTTTCACCGGCCTGAAGTGGGGCGCGTTTATCTTCACCGTGCACCAGTACGAAAGCGCGATCGTGACCCGCTTCGGCAAAGCGGTGCGGGTGGACAAGACGCCCGGCTTGAAATTCAAGGTGCCGTTCATCGACGCCGTGCATCGCTTCGATAATCGCATCCTCGCCTGGGACGGCCCGCCGACCGAGTGCCCGACCAAGGACAAGCTTTACCTGATCGTCGACTGCTTCGCGCGCTGGCGGATCAGCGACCCGCTCCTCTATTTTAAAAGCTTGAATGACGAGCGCAGCGCGCTCTCCCGCCTCGACGACATCCTTGGGAGCGAAACCCGCACCGCCGTCGCTTCGAACGATCTGGTCGAGATCGTCCGGCTGACGAAAAATCGCGACCCGCTCCGCGACGCCGAGCTCGAGAAAACCGGCACCATCCTGCCGAGCAACCTGCCGGAAATCGAGTTGGGCCGGGGAGCGATCGAGCAACAGATCACGCAACGGGCCCGGCAAAAGGTTGAAGGCTTCGGCATCGAACTGCTCGACGAGCGTTTCAAGCGGAGCAAATACAGCCCGGCGGTCGCCGAGAAAATCATCGAGCGGATGTCAAGTGAACGGCACCAGATCGCCTCCAAGTTTCGCTCCGAAGGCCGCGGCGAAGCGGCCAACATCAATGGGCAAAAAGAAAGCGATGTCGCCTCCATCCAATCCGCCGCAACGCGCAAGGCGCTCAAGCTCGAGGGTGAAGCCGACGCCGAGGCGGCCCGCATCTACGCCGCGGCCTACAGTTCGCCCGAGGCGCAGAATCTTTACTCGTTTAACCGCCGCCTCGAAGTGGCGCAGGCTGCCTTCGCCCGCGACACGACCGCGGTCATCTCGACCGGGAGCGATTTCGGCAACGTGCTGAAAGGGATCGGCAGCGCCGGTCTCGTCCCGCAACCGCCACTCGCGCCGGATCCGAATCGCTGAGGCTCGCCGCGCGACCCTCGTTAGCCCTTCGACAAAAGATTGTGCCCGGTCATTTCCGCCGGTTGCGGCAGGCCGAGGAGGAAAAGCAGCGTCGGCGCGATGTCGGCCAGGATGCCGTTCTCCAGCCGAAAGTTTTTCGCGTCCTCTGCGACGTAGATAAGGTGGACCAAGTTCGTGGTGTGCGCGGTGTTGGGGGAGCCATCGGCGTTCCGCATCAGCTCGCAATTTCCGTGGTCGGCCGTGAGGAGAAGTTTCCCGCCTAACGACAGCACGGCCGGGACGAGGCGCGCCACGCAGACATCGATCGTTTCGACCGCTTTCACTCCCGCCGCCACCACCCCGGTGTGCCCGACCATGTCCGGGTTGGCGTAGTTCAGAATGATGAGGTCGTATTGCGCGAGCCGGCTCAGGACTTCGTCGGTCAC
>JALYQE010000358.1 GCA_030855965.1 Verrucomicrobiota bacterium
ACCCGGACTTGAATCTCGACCTCCTCGTCACCGGCATTCTCTTCCACGATTCCGGCAAGCTCTGGGAAAATCATCTGCCCGAGACCGGCTTCAGCATGCCGTTCGATGAGCGTGGCGAGATGGTCGGCCACATCGGGATTGGGATGGAACTGGTCAGCTCGCTCTGGCGCAAAATCGAGGCGAACGAGCGCGCCGCGGAATGGCAAAAACTTTCGCCGCCGATGGAAGATTGCCGGCTGCACCTGCTCCATCTCATCGCCTCGCATCACGGCGAACCGCAATTCGGTTCGCCGATCTATCCGAAAACTCCCGAGGCGATCGCGCTCAATTACATCGATAATCTCGACGCGCGCCTCGAGATGATCTTCGCCGGTTACCCGGTCGCGAAGCCGCTCGCCGCCCGCATCTTCGAGCGGGTGCGCCCGCTCCCCGGCAACCTGATCAAGGCACTCGAGAAATTTTCGGGGTAACCCTGCCTGGGGAGCACGGGCTGCCAGCCCGTTGGTCGGCGGAGCCTCCGCCGACGAACTTCCAAACGCGCGGCCGATTTCGCCGCCAGACTCGTCCAAAGGAAAAGTCCGCGATGGCAGGCTGCCATCGCCAACGGGCTGGCAGCCCGTCCTACCCGAGCCTCCGTCTCGCTTCCGCCAAATAATCCTCGTCGATCTCAAACCCGACGAAACTCGCTAGGCCAGCCCGTTCCGCCGCGACCGCGGAATTCCCGATCCCGAGAAACGGATCGAGCATCCGCGCCACCCTCGTTAGGCCGTGAAGCAGGATGCAATTCGTCGCCAACTGCACCGGGAAGGTCGCCGGGTGCGGCCGCTCCTTCGCCCGCCGCTGGATGGTCTCATACGGAACAAACCACGTATTCCCGCGGCAGCGCAGATCGCGTCCCTCCGTGTGACCCCAGCGCGCAATATTCGACTTGTCCGCGTAGGGCACACCGAGCGCGAGCCGGTCGAGCGGCGTCTTTCCGTGAGGCGTGAGATGGAAGACATACTCATGGCAATCGTTTAGGTAGCGCGGCGAATTGATCGGCTTGAAATGCCCGCGCGAAACCTCGCCCGTCCCGTCGTCGTTAGGCAAAGCGATCGACTTCACCCAATGAATCGTGTTTTGCAGCACAAAAAATTTCCGCAACCGCAAGACCAGCTCGTGCGGCAGCATCGGATTCGACGGCGCTGCCCCGACATTGAGAAAAAGCGATCCGTTAGGCCGCAGCAGCCGACGAACCTGCGCCGCCCACACCTCACACCAGTCGAGATACGACCCGCGCTCCGCGGTATCGGCAAACTTGCCGTAGCGAATTCCGAGATTGTAGGGCGGCGACGTCACCACGAGATCGATCGAAGCCGCGTCGAGCTCCGCCATTCCCGCCACGCAATCCCCCAGCCGCAAATCGAATTCGGTCACGCGAGGACCTTAATGGAGTTGGCCGCAGAGTACAACGTTGTAGGTTAATCCCGATGTCGGACAAGCCCGCCAAACTCAAAATCGCCGATCGCGAATTCTCCTCCCGCCTCCTCGTCGGCACGGGCAAGTTTGCCTCCAACGAACTCATGCGCGACGCCCTCGAAGCGAGCGGCACCGAGCTCGTCACCGTCGCCCTGCGCCGGGCCGATCTCTCCGGCAAAAGCGACCCCTTCGCCAACATCCTCGAATTCATCGACCCGCAGCGCTACCTCCTCCTGCCGAACACCAGCGGCGCGCGCAACGCCGGGGAAGCCGTCCGCCTCGCCCGGCTTGCCGTCAGCGCCGGCCTGCCGAGTTGGATCAAACTCGAGATCCACCCCGACCCGCGCTACCTCCTGCCGGACCCGATCGAGACCTTCGCCGCCGCCGAGATCCTGGTGAAAGAAGGCTTCACCGTCCTGCCCTACATCAACGCCGACCCTGTCCTGGCCAAGCGCCTCCAGGACATCGGCACCGCCACCGTCATGCCCCTCGGTTCGCCCATCGGGAGCAACCGGGGAATCCAAACCCGGGCCCAGATCGAGATCATCATCGAACAGGCCACCGTCCCCGTCGTCGTCGATGCTGGCCTGGGCGCGCCGAGCCAGGCCGCCGAAGCGCTCGAGATGGGCGCCGACGCCGTCCTGGTCAACACCGCCATCGCCATCGCCTCCGACCCGGTGCGGATGGCGCACGCGTTCCGCAAAGCCGTCGAAGCCGGCCGCGATGCCCACGAGATCGGCCTCGGCGAAGCCCGCATCACCGCCTCCCCGACCAGCCCGCTTACCGCGTTCTTCAGCGAGAAGTAGCCTCCTACTCCTGCTCCTGCTCCTGCTCCTATCCTTCCCCTTTGGCGGCGCCCGCTATAAGCGGGATTAGGAGCAGATTTGGATGAAACCGCCGCATCCCGCCGGTAACATCCCGTACTTGTCCCCAGTAAAGCCGAGAATTCATCCGGAATCGACCAATATTCGACCAGCAAACTCCGAAAGTACCACATAACTACGTTTTTTCAAAAAATCACAACAATTCACACGAAGCCTCGTAAAACTTCGGAAAAACTGGAGGCAAGGGCGCCGTTCGGTCCAAGTTTCGATCCAGGACGCCACAGCGGGCGTCCCTCCAATACCCCTACCGCATCCCTCCCAAACCTTCGTTCCCTTCGTGGTGAAAAAACTCAGCCGGGCGTGTCCGGGGGTGGGTAACTATTCGAAGCGCCCGTCTTCCGGGCGGGAATGGCCGGTGCGCAGACGCTCCTGCCGCATCTGCGCGTCGTTGTAGAACTCGATCTGGCGGCCGCCGACTCTTTTCACAACCCGCCAGCCGTGGGCGTGGGCAAAATCGCGCAGGCTCTCGTCGCTGACGGAGTGGAGAAGCCTCAGCTCGGCGGGATGGGTGATAAAGTGTTCCGGTCGGACGGCCAGGGATCGCGCGATGACGCGGGACATCGGCTCAAGCGTGACGGCGATTGGCTGGTCTTCGCTCATCGGATGCTCATTCGCTTTTGCCCGGGCGGGTCGCCGGCGCGCGGCGCGGCGGGGGTAGGTTGTCGGGCGTCGGGGGCGGCTTCGGGGGCCGGTTTAGTTTCTGGCCGAGGGATTTTCTCGCTTTTTCCGATGGACTCGGTCCGCGTGCTTCAGGTTTCTTCATGGATAACAGATGCTCCTTTCCCTACGGCTGGCGCGAGGGTAGTGGCCGTTTCCGGATGACACCGCGTTTCGTGTGACAAAGCAAATGAATCTCTCTCTTCGCTCTCAAGGCGCCGACCTCCTGCCGGAAGGCGGGGTGCGCTATCGCACCTGGGCGCCGGGGAAAGAGGTGGCGGTCGTGGTGACGAGCGCGGCCAGGGCGAAGGGGCGCGAGATCTCGTTAGGCGGAGAGCCGGGCGGGTATCGGAGTGCGATCGATCCCGAAGGACGCGCAGGCGATCGCTACAAATACCGCGTCGACGGAAACGAGTGGCCCGACCCGGCTTCACGTTTCAATCCTGAGGGCGTGCACGGGCCGGCGGAGGTGATCGATCCGTGCGACTACACCTGGGCGGATGAAGGCTGGGTCGCGCCGCCGCTGGCCGAGCTGGTCATCTACGAGCTGCATGTGGGCACGTTTACCCCGGCCGGCACTTTTCGCGGCGCGATCGAAAAGCTGGATCATCTCGTCGCGCTCGGGGTGAGCGCGATCGAGATCATGCCCGTGGCGGATTTCCCGGGCGAGCGCAACTGGGGTTACGACGGGGTGCTGCTCTACGCGCCGGCGCGGGTTTACGGCACGCCTAACGATTTGCGGGCGCTGATCAACGCCGCGCATGGGCGCGGCCTGGCGGTGATTCTGGACGTGGTCTACAACCATCTCGGGCCGGACGGGAATTATCTCGACAGCTACAGCCGCGAATATTTTAACCCGACCCACAAGACTCCCTGGGGCGACGGGTTCAATTTCGAACTCCAGCCGGTGCGGGATTTTTTTGTCGAGAACGCCATATACTGGTGCACGGAATTTCACGTCGATGGTTTCCGGCTCGACGCGACGCACGCGATCGCGGACGCGTCGGAAAAGCATGTCCTGGCCGAGATCGCGGAGCGGCTGCATTCGTCAGGGGCGTTTGTCATAGCGGAGGATGAACGCAACGAAGCGGCGCTCCTCCGCCCGCAAAAAGAGGGCGGAATGGGGCTCGATGGAATGTGGTCGGATGATTTCCATCACGTCGTGCGGGTGCTGCTGACGAAGACGCGCGAGGGTTATTTCCAAGCCTATCGCGGGACGGTTGAAGAGCTGGCCGCGACCCTTGATCACGGGTGGCTCCTGGCGGGCGAGGAGCGCCGGCCGCAGCTGCACGGTCAGCCTGGGGAGGCGGCGGAATTGCGCCCGGAGCAGTTTGTTTTTTGCATCACGAATCATGACCAGGTGGGGAACCAGGCTTTTGGTCTGCGCCTGAACCAGCTGGTGTCGCCGGAGGCTTTCCGCGCCGCGTCTGCGCTGCTCTGCCTGGTGCCCTACACGCCGCTGATTTTCATGGGACAGGAATGGGCGGCTTCGACGCCGTTTCTTTATTTCACCGATCACAA
>JALYQE010000367.1 GCA_030855965.1 Verrucomicrobiota bacterium
GCGACGGCAGGTGCGGGTTTGCCTAACGATAGCCGTTTTCGCCTGGGCGGGGCGGAGTGCGTGGTGCGCGACGGCGCCTGCTGGATGGCGGACGGCTCGGCCCTGGCCGGAAGCGGCTCGCGCATGATCGATCTCGTGAGGCAGATGGTGGAGGTGGTCGGCGCGCCGGTCCATGAAGCCGTGCGGATGGCGACGGAAACGCCCGCGCGCGCGATGGGGTGGGGAAAGAAAGGGAAGCTGGCCGCAGGGATGGACGCCGACCTCGTCGTACTCTCGCCGGAACTATTCGTTAGGCGGACTTATCCTACAACTGTGAGCGGAACGGGAGCATAAGCCACTCCGTCACTCGTTCCCAGAGCGTGCGCTGCTTAAATTGTTCGTAGGTATATTCGGTCGACTTCTGCAGGTCGCTCTCGAACATCGCTTCCATCGCCCGGGCAAACTCCCGGTCGTAGATCGCCAGATCCAGTTCCTCGTTAATGGCCGAGGAACGCGGGTCGAGATTCGACGAGCCGAAGAGCGAAAAGAGCCCGTCCACCACCATTCCCTTGGTGTGAATCATGGTCGGCTGGTATTCGAAAATCCGCACCCCGCCGGCCAGCATCCGGCCGTAGGCGGCGCGCCCGGCGGATTTAGTCAGCGGCTGATCGTTATGCTGGCCGGGCACGATCAGGCGCACATCGACTTTGCGCCCCACCGCCTTGACCAGGAGCTCAACCTGATCGCCGGTCGGGGTGCAATAGGGATTGGTAATCCAGATCCGTTTTTCCGCGGCCGCAAAAGCGATCGCCTGGGTCAGCGGCACGGGCGCGACCGAGAATGAATGTGACGCGATGACCTGGGCTTTCATCTCGCCGGCAGGCGGGAGGGCGGGGAATTGATGCGCGCCGCTCAGGGTTTCGCCAAAGGTCTTGATCCAGTGTTCCTCGAAGGCATTTTGAAGCGCGCTGACGAGCGGCCCTTCCACTTTTACCTGCACATCGTGCCAGTGATCCTTGTCCTGGGCATGGCCGGCCCATTGGTCGGCAAAGCCGGCGCCGCCGGTAAAGCCAACTCGTCCATCCACCACCAGCACCCGGCGATGGGAGCGGCGATTGGTGCGATCGATTCGCCACGAGAGCACCGGGTGGTAATAGACGAATTTGCAGCCCGCCTCTTTCATCATCCCGACGTCGGAATTATCGAGTCCCCAGCCGGAGCCGATCCCGTCGAGAATCAGGCGCACTTCCACGCCGGCCTGGGCCCGCTCGATGAACGCGTCGCGAAAAGTCTGCCCGATTTTGTCGGAATGGAGAATGTAGGCCTCAAAATTAACCGTCTTCTTTGCCCCGCGGATCGCAGCCAGCATGGCCGGGAAATAGGCGTCTCCGTCCTGCAGAAGTTCGATCTTGTTTCCGGGCAGCGGGACCGGGTCGTAGAGGGCGAGAGCGGAGCCGAAGAACTCCGGATCGCTCACCGCATAGGTGTGCTCGACGTTGTACTCGATCACCGACCGCCGGATAAAGAAGATGCAGAAGACGGCGACGATCCCGAGAAAGGCAAGGGCCAGCGCAACCCATTCCATGGCCTCGAACTGCCACCATTTCTCTTTCGGACTTTTCCGTGCGCGCGCCATGCGGGGGAGTGTAGCGGTCGCGCCGACCGTCGCAATGCCGCTGCCGTCCCGGGGCAAAAACTCCCGCCGCGCCCCGGCGATTTGCGCCCGACCAAGGGCGGGGTTTCCTTGTCCTCCGTCACCCGCCTGATCCAATGCCTAATCGCGCCAGCACCACCAACCCTGCGCCGCCGGATAACGTCGTGCCGATGCCGCCGCCTAACGACGCCCCGGCGAAGCCCGATTTCTCCGATCCGAAGAATTTCATCAATCGCGAGCTGAGCTGGCTCGAGTTTAACCGCCGCGTCTTCGAGGAGGCGCAGGATCCGGCCCAGCCGTTGCTCGAGCGGGTCAAGTTCCTCGGGATCGTGAGCTCGAACCTCGACGAATTTTTCGAGATTCGCGTGGCCGGGATCAAGCAGCAGATCGCGAGCGAAACGAGCGACGTGGGGCCGGATGGGATGAGCCCGACCGCGACCTTTGAAGCGATCGAGCGGGTGGTACACGAGATGGTGGCGCAGCAATACGCGCTCTGGCGGCAGGAGATCGAGCCGCTCCTGCGCGAGCAGCAGATTTTTCTCCATCACGTGGCGGACCTGAATGCAAAGCGCGCCGCCTGGGCGCGCCGTTATTTTCAGCAGGAAGTTTTCCCGATGCTGACTCCGCTGGCGGTCGACGCGAGCCATCCGTTTCCCCAGCTCCTGAACAAGAGCCACAATCTGCTCGTTAGGGCGCGGGCCCAAAAAGGCGGCGAACCAATGCATGCCATCGTGCAGGTGCCGCGTGCCGTCTCGCGCCTGATCCACGTGCCGCGCGGTGAAAAGGGCGACGAGAGCTGGAACTACATTTACCTCGCCTCGCTCATCAAGCAGCACGTGGCCGATCTTTTCCCCGGCCTCACCCTCGACGGCGTGCACGCCTTTCGCGTAACCCGGAACAGCGACCTCTACGTCGACGAGGAAGAAGCCGACAACCTTCTCCGCAGCATCGAGCAGGAGCTACGGCGTTCCAGCCGCGGCAATGCCGTCCGCCTCGAGGTAGAAGCCGATTGCCCGAAGGATTTCTCCGATTTGCTCCTCGATTTTTTTCAACTGACCGAGGCCGATCTCTACCAGCTCAACGGTCCGCTCTCGATGACGCACCTCGCGCCGCTGCTCGCGAACGACGCCTTTGCGAAACTGAAGGACCGTGTTTTCCAGCCCGCGCGTGACCCGGCCCTGCCGCCGCACGCCGATATCTTCGAGGCGATGCGCAAGCAGGACATCCTCCTGCATCATCCCTACGAGAGTTACGACCCGGTGGTCGAGCTGGTGGAAAGCGCGGCCCGCGATCCGCTCGTCCTCGCGATCAAGATCACGCTTTACCGGACGAGCGGCGATTCACCGATCGTGGAGGCGTTGATCGACGCCGCGAGCAACGGTAAGCAGGTGACCGCGCTGGTCGAACTGCGGGCGCGCTTCGACGAGGCGGCCAACATCCAGTGGGCCCGCCGGCTGGAGGAATCGGGCGCCCATGTCGTTTACGGCGTGGTCGGATTAAAGACGCACTGCAAGGCGCTCCTTCTCGTTAGGCGCGATCCCGACCGGCTCCGCCAATATGTCCATCTCGGGACGGGAAATTATCATCCCAAGACCGCGCGCATTTACACCGATTTCAGCCTCTTCACGACCGCGCCCGGGCTGACCGAGGAAGTCGCGATCGTCTTTAACACCCTGACCGGCCTGGCCGGTTATCCCGGCCTGAAAAAGCTCCTCGTCGCGCCCTTCGATTTGCACAAACGGGTGCTCGGTTTGATCGAGCGCGAGCGCGACAACGCCGCCGCCGGCAAGCCGGCCCGGATCGTGGCCAAGCTCAATTCGCTCGTCGACCAGGAGATCATCGAGAGACTTTACGAGGCTTCTTGCGCCGGAGTGAAGATAGACCTGATCGTTAGGGGGATCTGCTCCCTCCGGCCAAAGATTCCCGGGCTGAGCGAAAACATCCGTGTCATCAGCATCGTCGGGCGTTTCCTCGAGCACAGCCGGATTTATTATTTCCAAAATGACGGCTCGCCCGATCTCTACCTCGCGAGCGCGGACTGGATGCCGCGCAATTTCTATCGCCGGGTCGAGATCGCTTTTCCGGTCGAGTCGCCGCTCTTGCGCGAGGAAATCATTCAAGAGGTGCTGCCGCGTTTCCTCGCAGATTATGTGAAGGCGCGCGAGCTCCAGCCCGACGGCAGCTACGTGCGGCTGAAGCCGGAAGAAGGGGCGCCGCGCCGCCAGGCTCAGCTCCAGTTCCGCGAACATTCGCGGCGCCAGGCAAAAAAACTGGCCGAGAAGCAAAGCGCGGCCAAGATGCGCCTGTCGCCGATCAAAAAATTGCCTAACGAACGCAAATGAAAAAAATTCTCGTCGTCGATGTCGGCGGTTCCAACGTCAAGCTGATGATCTCGAACCGGATCAAGCGGCGCAAATTCGCCTCCGGTCCGCGGCTGACCCCGGCCCAGGCGGTCGCGCAGATCAAGGCCGCGACGACAGATTGGGATTACGAAGCGGTCGCGATCGGTTTTCCCGCACCGGTGCGCGAGGGGAAGATCGTGAAGAACCCGAAACACCTCGGGAGGGGCTGGGCCGGTTTTGATTTCGCCAAGGCGCTCGGGAAACCGACCCGCCTGATCAACGACGCCGCGCTCCAGGCGCTCGGAAGTTATCACGGCGACGGGCGGATGCTGTTTCTCGGGCTCGGCACCGGGCTTGGTTCCGCGCTCGTCTGGCAGAATAACGTCCTCCCGCTCGAGCTGGGCGACCTGCCCTACCAGGATGAATACATCATCGAGGACTGGCTCGGCGACGAAGGGCTCGACCAGATCGGCAGGAAAAATTGGCAGCGTGAAACGAA
>JALYQE010000024.1 GCA_030855965.1 Verrucomicrobiota bacterium
GGATCCAACTTCGTCAACCTGGTGGTGGCGGGGGTTCCCATTATCGTAAACCCTGCGCCGAATACGGATATCCCCCTTCTTGGCTTTGGCCACGTGGTGCTGAATGAGCAGATTACGACAGTAAAACCGACATCTGTGTCACTCACCGTGAACATGATTCACGTGTTCATCACGCAAACAAACGTGCTAGGCATCGCCGTGGGGACAGAGATTATCGTCTCCCATGCCTTTAGCAGCTTGACCTCCGGGGTTCACGGGACCCTGGACGGGCAGGCCTACGGCACCAAAGCTACCGTTGCAAGGGTAGTCACATCGGGCCCGAGCGCCCTCGTTATAATGCCGTGCGTGGGCACGCGTGGCAGACTCAAGACCAATTCGGTTGCTCAGGTTTTGCTCCCGGGTGTCTTCTCGGTAGGCGAAGTGGTGGACACCGCACAGGGAACTGTGAACAGCACCTCAGCGGTCGGTGAACTGACATCGACAGTTCAAGGCGTCGCTGTTCTCACGGACCTCGTAACTGCGACCGTGGTGAAGGCCGACGCTCATGCGTCCAAGATCAACGGAACTTTGAGCTTCAGCGATACCTCGACATTCGTCGGCCTGGCCGTCGCAGGGTTCCCGGAGATTAACGACAACGTGCCACCGAACACGAGGCTTTCCATCGCGGGATTGGGTACGCTCTGGCTCCATCGAGTTATCCAGAAGCCGAACAGCATCGAGATCCGAATGATCGAGCTGATTGTGAGCGAATCGAATAGCTTTGGGCTCCCGATCGGCACAACCGTGCAGGTGGCCGTGGCGGAGGCATCCGTTCATTAGGAAGCGGCCCGCTACCGAATAAACGACGACGACATTCAAACAAGGAAAGGCCCCGGTTGTCCGGGGCCTTTTACTTTGCGCATACCACTGTCGCGCGGGGCTGGCAGCGAGTCGAACGCAAGCTCATTAATGTTGCGCGAATCTGGAGAAGTCCCGAAGCCCGTGGTTGCCCTTAAAGGATAGGCCAAGCGAACGGGAACACTTCGTAAAAAGGCCGGCGTCAATTTTCGCGGCGCCGCGACGTCGGCGTCGCTGTTCAGGACGTGGCTGATCTTGTTTGTATATTCCTTGTGCACGCAGGCGAGCGCGAGGCGCGCGAAGCGTTCGGCGGCCTGCGCGTCGAATTTCGGAGTGGAATTTTCAGCGTGTCGCCGTGAAGAGGGTTTTCGCCGGGCCGAAGCTCCGATTTGCCGCTTCGCCGCAAGATCGCGCCGTCGGATTGCGTTAAGGATCTGGCGAACGTGAGCGCGCGCTTCGCCGCGAAAAGTCCCAGGCTGCAAACCAGCCGGGCGATTCTTCCGCTGCCAACCATGCGGCTAGACCTGGCACGATCTTACCGGATCGGCAAACCGGTGGGAAGAACACTTTCCCTAACGCGGTAACGGCTCAGAAGTTGAATGGCCGAAAGTGACACTGAGGAATTTATTGCAGTAGTCATTGTAAATATGGTAATTTCTAAAGATGCCAATTCATTACCGAGAGCCGGTGTTTACAATCGGCAGAGAGCCGCTCGTCGCAGGAGAGATTGTAATCCGAAACTTTCTCCGAGCACGCCGACGTTACGATAGGCTGTTGAGGTGGAACACCCTGCTTGTGCGCCTTCGGCTGTCCGGGCGCGGCCCAGACGGAGAGTAGCCGAACAGGGGAATGGCGTTTTTCGAAGTGGCCGAATTGCTTTCCAGAAGCAGTCGCCTAACGATCAACCGTCTTCTCCGGCTCGATCCCGCGCCGCGTTGTGAGATAAACCGCGAAGCTGCCGAGCCAGTGCCCGCCTTCGTAATGCGCGCCGGTGACCGCGGCCAGCCCGGCCGCGCGGTGCGCCTCGGCTGCAGCCCGGAGAGCGGGCCGGCGGGGATCGTTAGGCGGCAAATCCGAATGAATGCCCTCCAGCATCCAGGCCCGGCTCAGGTTCAAGCCATCGAGATGCGCCAGCTTCGGGTCGCTCGGGTCGGGCGAGACCGCCACCGGCAGCCAGCCAGCCGACGTCTTCGCCGGGATCTGCGGCAGAAAATCGCTCAGCCATTTAGCGAATTCGTCAGGCGGAAGAATGCGCCGCATCACATCCGCCTCCCCCAGGCAGGGCGAAAGAAAATCTTCGCCCGATGGTTCGTAGGCGAGCGGACAATTTTTATCCGCGAGAAAGAACTTCTTCGCCGATTCCGCCGCCAGTTTGCCAAAGCCGTCGTTGCCGCTGATCCGCGCATAATCGAGCATCAGCCCGAGCGCGAACGCCGTCTGGCTGTGTTCCCCGACCCGGACCGGATGCGAGAGTTTGGGCAGCCAGGTGGACAATCGTTTCAGCGCCGCCTGCTCGAGCGGGCGCAAGTTAGCGGCGAGTTCGCGGGCCATCGGGTCGTCCCACTCGCGCAGCTCGGCGGCGAGCTGCAGCAGCCAGGCGAGCCCGTAGGGCCGCTCAAAGCTGGCCCGGCCTTTCCCTTCCAGGTAGGCGGCTTCCGCTTTGATCTTCGCGCTCGTTAGGCTCTGCTGGAGCGCGGCGCGCGCTTCCTTGCTGAAGGCGGCCTCTGGAAAAGTGCGGGCCAGCCTCGCCAGCAGCCAGTGCCCGTGGACCGAGGAATGCCAGTCGAAGCAGCCGCAAAACGCCGGGGTCAACTGCCGCGGCGCGGCGACATCGGCATCGCCGTTCAGGACGTGGCTGATCTTGTTGGGATATTCCTGCTGCACGCAGTCAAGCGCGAGCCGCGCGAAGCGCTCGGCGGCGCGGGCATCGAATTTCGGGGCGGAATTTTCCGCGGCCAGGCTCAGCACCGGCAGGAAGAGGACGAGCAAAGGCCAGAACTTCATCCCACATTCTAGCATCGCTCTTGCAGATCAGCCGCCGCCTTGCAGAATGGGTCGCCACGCCGGGAGTAGATTGTGTCCGCAAAAGTGCAACGCTCGAAAAACCAACTGCGCCACGCCCTCCTCCATCCGGGATCGCGCGTGCTTTGCGCCGTGGCGCTCCTCGCCCTCGCCTCCTGCCGGCCCACTTTCCAGCGCGAAGTCTCGAGCGCGGTCCTGGCTCACGAGGGCCCGGCGGAAGGAACTTTCGCCGGAAAAAAATCCGACCTCGCGCCTAACGAATGGCTTTTGCCCGGGACCAGGATCGCGACCGGCCCCGAGGGCCGGCTCGATCTCATGCTTCTTCCCGGCATCCTCGTGGAGTTGGCGGGCGAAACCGAAATCGAAATCACCCGTCTGCGTTTCGCCCGCGACGGCGACGAAACGATTCGTCCGATGCGGGCCCGGGAAGCCTCGCTTCGTCTCGTGCGCGGCACCCTTTTCGTCGCCGTCGGCCAGTCGCAGATGCGCTCGCGCATCTTCATCCAGACGCCGGCCGGCGATCTCACTGCCTTCGACCTGCGCACTTTCAAGATCGAAGTCGACGGCGCGCGGGCCCGCGCCATGACGGTACGCGGCAAGATCAACTTCAAACCCGCGGGAGGCGGCGCGCCGGTGAATATGAGCGCCGGATATTTCGCGGAGTTTCCATCCAGCGATCCGGCACCGCAAGCCGCGGCCGAGTCCGCTTTCGCGACCCAGGCAGAAGTGCGGCAGATTCTGCGGGTGGAGAAACGTCTCTTTCGTTTGCAGAAGCCATCGGCTGCTAATGTCAAGGGACCCACGACGGCTGACCGGTGGCGCGAATCTGGGATTGCGCCGGCTAACGCTATTGAGTCATAGTCGGCTGATGCATAATCGGACGCCCCGCTGGGATTCGCTGGATGCACGAGTTCTGGACCTTCCTGTGGGACATTTGCAACTTAGCGAGCGAGCTCGGCTAGCTCTCAGCGAGCGCCAAACGATCGGGGGTATAGTCAGCGCTTTTCACGGCCGATCACAGAAATGGACCAGTCTGGTGCGGTCAGAGCTTGATTCGACACTTTGCCAGCTGGAAAGGTGTTTGCGGCGCGGGACAACGGCCGGCTGGGAAGAATTTCGACTGCAACGACCTAAGGCAGCAGACAAAACCGCGGTTTACTTCGCCAGCTTCTCGTTTGACCGCTTGTCGGACGCCGTAGGCCATCTTCCGGCAAACACGCTCCATCCGAGTGCGCGGGCTGCGACCGCCTTTGATCGAGCGAAGATAGCCACAGTAGTGCAGCTCGTCGACGCCGCGAAAGCCGGTTTGGTGAACCCTCATCCGGCAGGTGCTGAGACCTGCATGGAGATCGTGAAAATGTTAGAAGTGCTCGCGGGTTCGTTGCAACACAAGGGGACATGCGACTGGGAAAAATACGTTCGTCTTCGGGGCGTTCGTCTGCTCCCGGATGATAAAAGCCACCGCGTAGCAGGTGAAGATGTGTTTCAAATGTTACCTGAAGTCGTGAAAGAGGCCGTCTTTCTAAACCATGGCCGCCGGGGAGCGACCTTGGTGAGGGAATATCTTCTGCCAAGCGATCGAGGGCGCAGGACATTCGCGGAAATCGCAAGAGCTTCAGGGGTTTCTCGTCAAAACATTCAGCACCTGTATAACGTTATCTTGTCTGAGTTAGAAGCGTCATTTCTCAGGGACGACTATGCATCTTGCCGGTTTCGGTTTCGAGATGAGTTCAGCAGGCCATTCAAAAGGCTGGCAGCGGCACTTTCAAGAGCTGGAGGCCGAGCCGTTTCCTACGCGGAATGGAAAAGGATGCTGACGCCCCTCGGGCCAGTCGCGTCTGCCTGTTCGAGGTCGATCGAGCGGGGACTGATCGATATATTGGGCTTTCGCCTCATTGTTTTTCAACGAGACGAATTCAAGCCAATCGTTTTGCCCGCTTACAGAAAAGCCTCATCTATCCGGCTAGCAGTAACCCGAGCTAAGCGGCTCCTCGCACGAAAGTTCGCCTTGGGCATATCGGAGGCAGAGTTATTTAACGCCTTGAGAAGCGCTAGCGGTGGGACGTTTCTTCGGGGAACGGATATGGCCGGGCTCATCAGCTCTATACCTAATGTTCGCCGGGACAGTGGCACCGGCCTCTATCGGATGCGTTTGGGGGATGTGACGACCCTGCCGGACCGGGTGGAGCGGGTCATGCAGATGAGCCAGTTTCCCCTTCATTTTCGGAAGTTGGCCCAGGCGGTTAATCCAGTCGAGTTGGCAGCGCGAAAGGCGAACGAGCGTTCTGTAGGTGTAGCCCTGTCAAGAGACAAGCGCTTCAGGCCGCTAGGGCGAACGGGCTTTTGGGCGCTGGCCAACCGAGGGCCGGTGGGGAGTTGGACAGTCTCCGATCTTGCGGAAGACGCACTGACACGTCGGGAAAAGCCGATGACGGAAGCAGAGCTGTTCGCCTTGGTCTCTGAAAAGCGACCCGTTTCTCGAAACGCAATTAGAGCGCGGCTATTCAAAAATCCGCGTTTTGTGCGAGTAGCCCCAAAACTTTGGGCGCTAGCGAAAGGCGGTGCGGGGAGCCTTGTCAAAAAGGCTAATTAACAGTTGGTTATGCTGACTGTGTGACCGTGAAGTGCCCGCCGAACACTGATTCCTTTGCCACTGAATAACATCACAACGCCCCGATTTGGAGCGCGAGCGCGATATTCTCCACGTTGGAAGCGCGCCGGATCGAGAGGAAAGTTCGCACCCGGGGTTACGCGGCGCGGGCGTCGAACTTCCGGATTAAATTTTTTTAGCCGCCAGGCTGAGCACCGGGAGGAGGCAACGATGGCAGGCAAGAACTTCACCCGCTTGTTCTAGCATCGCTCTTGCAGATCGGCCGCCCGCT
>JALYQE010000036.1 GCA_030855965.1 Verrucomicrobiota bacterium
GGTATAAATGGAACAACGTGCTCGTAGGGAAAACAACAGCGAGTTATACGACACTTCCAACCGTGTTGACAGACGATGGACTAAACTACAAAGTAATAGTAACAAACGCAGGAGGAAGTGTAACAAGTAATTACGCGAAACTACACGTAAACGCAGCTACTCCAACACCTACTCCGACTGCAACGCCCACTCCGACGCCAACCCCAAAGCCGACTGCAACCCCGACTGCAACCCCGACTCCAACGCCTGTGGTCGGGTCTGTCGGCTTGACTTGGAATGCCAACTCCGAACCTGACCTGGCCGGCTACCGCACTTACTACGGGACTAAGAGCGGGGTTTACCCCAGCAAGCTGGAGGCGAACATGCAAACCAAGTTGACGATTCCCAACCTCACCGTCGGCACGACATATTATTTCGTTGTCACCGCCTACAATACGAGCGGCTTGGAAAGTTCTCACTCAGCAGAGGTGTCGGGTATGGTCGCAGCGGGGACTGCGAATGGAGTGGGCGAGGGACGAAACAAGAAACTCGTTAACGTCTCGACCCGGACTCGCATTGACGGAGGCGACAGCGTCATGATCGGTGGCTTCATCGTCAGCGGCGATAGTGATAAGGCGATTGTTCTGCGAGCGATAGGGCCATCGCTAACCGACGCCGGCGTCGAAGGGGCCCTGACGGATCCAATACTGGAACTCTATGATTCCACTGGCGCCTTGATTGCTGAGAATGACAACTGGAGTTCGCTCCCAGCGCAAAGCGTCCCCCCAAACTTTGCTCCAACTAACCAGAACGAATCCCTCATCTCCGCGACCCTGGCGCCCGACATCTACACCGCCGTCCTACGCGGAGCGGACGGCGAAACCGGGGTGGCCTTATATGAACTTTATGACCTCGATACGGCTAACTCGAGCGTTCGTAACATCTCAACGAGGGGACAAGTGGGAACCGGAGCAGACGTTATGATCGGCGGCTTTATCGTTGGCGGTGAAGAACCGGCCCAGGTTGTCGTACGCGCCATTGGTCCATCGCTCACCGCCTACGGGATAACAGAGGCATTACCCGACCCCATTCTCGAGCTCCATTCGTCAGATGGTTCGTTAATCTACGAAAACGACAATTGGCGCAGCGGGCAGGAGCAACAGATCCTGAATACTACTTTACAACCTGCCGATGACCGGGAATCGGCAATCGTCGCGACTCTTCCACCTGGAAATTACACCGCTGTCATCAAAGGCGCTAATGGTAGTAGCGGCGTGGCGCTGGTTGAGATCTACAATCTAGAAAACCCGTAGCTCTTATCTAGGATCGCAGCCGGTCGCTGGATATCGTTAAGCTAAGGGGTCGTGCCTAAGTTCTCGCAACGGCATTCGGCTTGTGCGGAGAGTGGGGCCGATCTGATTCTCAGACCGCACAAAAGCCAAGGCTGGCAATTCCCATTCCGTCTTTTTGTTGCCGCGTCCCCCGACGTACCGTCTGAGTCGCTGATTTCTCGACTACCGGCGCCCCCTCTTACCCAAGGCCCGGGCGGATGCCATCTTTCGCCGTGTCGCGCACCAAATTAGCTCAGTGGTAGAGCAGCAGATTCGTAATCAGCAGGTCGCGGGTTCAATCCCCGCCTTCGGCTCCAAATTCCCGCAAATCGCGCTTAGCTTACACCCATGGCGACGAAGAACGAGCAGACCGGGGTGGAAACAGTGGCGCGGCGGCTGCGCACCGGCCCGCAAATTCATCCCAGCGCGCACCTCGCGCCCAACGCCACCGTCATTGGCGAGGTGTCGTTAGGCGCGGAGGCCAGCGTTTGGTATCAGGCCGTCCTGCGCGGCGATATCAACCGGATCGCGGTGGGCCCGCGCAGCAACATCCAGGACGGCGCCATCGTGCATGTCTCGGATGAATTCCCCGCCCTCGTGGGGGAGCTGGTCACAGTCGGTCATGCCGCGGTGATCCACGCCTGCACGATTGCCGATGAAGTCCTCATCGGGATGGGCGCGATCGTGCTCGACGGCGCGGAGATCGGTGCCCGCTCCATCATCGGGGCCAGGGCGCTGGTGACCGCCGGGATGAAGGTGCCGCCTGGTTCGCTCGTCCTGGGTGCGCCCGGAAGAGTCGTTAGGCAGTTAAGCGGCGCGGAGCAGCAGGCGCTCCAGGGCTGGGCCTTGAAATACGTTGAGGTGGCGAAGCGCTATCGATCAGCGCAGACGTAGTCCCAGCTCGGCGGCGCGTCGCTCCAGCATCTGCGCGGTGTCGCTGTGATTGGGGCAGGTGCCGCGAAGCGTGATGACACCGTCGAAAAGCCGGCTTACTTCCGCGTCCGCCGCCGCCTGTCCAACCAGCGCGAAAACCTTTTTGCCTAACGAACGCGCGAGCTGCGCCACCCCGGCCGGGCCTTTGCCGGTGAGGGTCTGGCGATCGAGTTTGCCTTCGCCGGTGATGATGACGTCGGCCCGCTCGATTTTGGCGCGCAACCCGATCGCTTCCGCCACCACTTCGAAGCCGGAGCGGATCCTGGCGCCGCAAAAAGTGAGCAGGCCAAAGCCCAGGCCGCCGGCCGCGCCCGCGCCGGCCACTTCGCGGTGATCGCATTGGAAAGTGCGCGTTGCCATTTCGGCGAGGCGGGCGAGGGAGCGCTCCAGGATTTCGAGTTGTGCGGACGTGGCGCCTTTTTGTGGACCGAAGGTGCGGGTCGCGCCCTGCGGACCGAGGAGCGGATTATTCACGTCGCAGGCGGCCGTGATCGGCGGCAACGAGAGATCGTTAGGTAACTCGATCCGCCGGAGATCGAGCAACTCGTCGACCGGCCCGGCCAGCTCAAGGTCGTCACGGCCGAAGAAGCAAAACCCGAGCGCGCGCGCGAGCCCGAAGCCACCGTCGTTCGTCGCGCTTCCACCGAGACCGATGATGATCCGGCGCGGGCCGCGGGCGCTGGCGGCGCAGAGCATTTCGCCGA
>JALYQE010000068.1 GCA_030855965.1 Verrucomicrobiota bacterium
GGCACTCGCCCGGGAATGGGGCTACGCCGACATGCCTTACCGTTCATTGCTTTCCTGGGCACTTCACAAAATTCCGGCGTCCGCAAAGCGCTATCTTAAGATGGACTTTTTCTTCACCAACTTCGACGAAAGTGCGAGCAAATTAAACTCACCACCACCTTCCTTGAAATGCGGTCGCCCGACCAGCTGCGTTCGAAGCGCGGCCCGGACGACCGGCCTCGCATTCAGGAAATCGCGAAGCCGAAATGGACTTTCAATCGCGATCTCTATCTCGCGGTGGGCGAAAGGTGGCAATGGATCGACAAGCGGGCGTGGACTGAGGAGCAGTGGAAGGAATACGCGATGGCGCCGGAGGTGCGGACATTCGGCGCATATGACGATGGCACCCTCGCCGGTTACTATGAACTGCGGCAGGATAACCAGGGTGGAGTCGAAATTGCTTACTTCGGGCTACTGCCAGAATTTCTTCACCGCGGGTTTGGCGGGGCGTTGCTGACCAGCGCGATCGAGCAGGCGTGGCGGATGCCGCCGCCAGTCAATCGCGTCTGGGTGCACACATGCACGCGGGATCATCCGCGAGCGCTGGCGAACTACCAGGCCAGGGGATTCGTCATTTACAAGGTGACAGAGGACTAAAAGAAGACGGGCCGGCAAATCGTGCATCCACCGAAAGCTACTATCGGTAAGGATGGAAGAGCGTATGTCGCGATGGCATAGGCCTTGAAACTTACGAGCTAAACGCGAGGGTCGCCTTAAGTGAAAACATCCAAAAAGAAAGCGCGCGATAATGTTTCCCCTTTTCGGAACAAGCTTTGGGATTTGTTTGAAGATCTCGCCAAGGGAATGGATGGCGCCGACGTCGTCGTCGCGCTTCGGCAGGCGGGCGAGGAAATCTGGGCCGTGGGGATCGATGAAACCTACAGCAGCATGAGTCAGGGAGCCCAGGAAGATGAGCCACTGGGGAATGCCTTCGATATTACCTGGCTGACTGTGGTTTGCATCAAGCTCAAGGAAATCAAACAGGGCAAGAAGCCGACGGTCCGGATCAAGGCTTGACCTGGCGTGCGCCGTCTCGTCGCAGCTCTCTGCCTGTGCGGTGGGCCGGCGCACGCTAGATTGCGGTCGCATGCCGATCGTCCCATCCACGTTTCAAGCGCCGTCCCTGCTCCGTAACGGACACATCCAGACCATCGTGGGAGCGCTTCTCCGGCGGAGTCGTCGGGTGCGATTCGAACGCGATCGACTGGAGCTCGAGGATGGCGATTTCCTTGATCTGCGCTGGCTGCGCCACGGTCACGAGCGGCTGGCGATCCTGTCGCACGGCTTGGAGGGCTCGGCGGATGAGGGCTACATTCGCGGCATGGCGGTGGCTCTCGCCGCCGCCGGCTGGGATGCGCTGGCCTGGAACTTTCGCGGGTGCGGCGAAGAGCCCAACCGGCTCGTCCGGCTGTACCACAGCGGCGCAACGGAGGATCTAAGTGCGGTCGTTCAGCACGCCGCGAAGAGTTATGGGCGGATCGCCCTGATTGGTTTTAGCCTGGGAGGAAACCTGACTCTGAAATATATGGGTGAAGCACCGCCGCATGACTCGGTGATGGCCGCGGTAGCTATCTCGGCGCCGGTCGACCTGGCGGCGAGTGCGCGCATGCTCGATCAGCGCCGGAGTAACCGGCTTTATCTGCGCCGGTTTATCAACAGCCTGGTCTCGAAGGTCGAAGCGAAGGCGCTACATTTCCCCGACCAGATCGACGCGCGCGGCAGCCGCTCCCTGCGCACCTTCCAGGAATTTGACGATCGCTACACCTCGCGGTTGCACGGGTTTCGCGATGCGGCCGATTACTGGCAGCAGTCGAGCGCGCGCCAATTTCTCCTCCGGATCACGCAGCCGACTTTATTGCTCAACGCACGTAATGATCCCTTTCTTTCGCCCGAGTGCTTTCCGTTTCCCGAAGCGGAACAATCGTCCCGCCTGTTCCTGGAGACGCCGGACTCAGGAGGTCATCTTGGGTTCGTGGATTACCAAGGCGGGCTTCGGCCCTGGTTCGAGCAGCGTGTAACTGGGTTCCTCGACACGATCGGCGGGAGTTAGCGGCCGGCGCCACCACCTGGCTCCGAGTAGGTCAATGGGAATCCGCAGAGGGTGCGGGCGGAACGCTCGCTGCTGGCTTCTCCACAGCGGTCTCGTGCTGAGACTTAGGCTTTGCTGGCTCTTTTGCTTCCGGCTTGGCCGGCTGCTCGCGCGCCTTTTGCGTCGCGATTTCCTGTCCGCTGAACCCCATCTGGCTCATCAGGTCGGAGGTGGGACGAGGGGCTGCGTTTGCCGCTTCGCGGCGCGCCTGTGCCTCGACCTCGCGCCGGGCCTGCTCACGCGTGCGGCCGGCTGCTTTGGCCTGCGCCTCGGCGGCAGCGGTGCTGTGGCGGCTGGCTTTCGCCTGCGCTCTTGATTCGTTCCTTTCCTGCAAATCCGGCCTGCGCTCGACCTGCCTCTGGCGCCGCTGCGCTCCCGGGCGTAGATGGCGTTTTAGAAAAACCGGCGTCGGACTTGGCGTTGCTTCATCAACCGCCCGTGCACTGCCGCTGAAGCAGGCGAACACGATAACAATGGCTATGATTTTCATCTTATCTTGCTGTTGATTTGCAGACCACGGTCACTTCGGACTTGCCGGAGACCCGCCAGTTTAGCTCTCGGCGTCTTAAATTGGCAGCATCGCACGTGCCAGAGCCGTGGCCGTTCGCCCACCTCCATGCTTGCCATGCGGCTATTGTTTTGATGGATGGGTCAAGTCGGATGGGCAACCGAGACACGGAATCGACCGAAAGCAGGCGATCGCAGGAGAAATCTTCGCCATCTTCGTGATTGATTAAATAGTGAACCCGTAGAGACTTATCGCAGAAGATGGACACATCGCATTCCCAGCCGAACCCGTCCCCGAAATACGTCGCGCTGAACGACTCGCTCTATGACTATATTGTGCGCCATCGCACGCGCGTCGTCGACCCGGTGCTCGACGAACTCCGCGCGGAAACGGAGACTCTGGGCGATCTCGCCCGAATGCTGATTAGCCCGGAGCAGGGCGATTTTCTCACTCTGCTGACGAAGCTCCTCGACGTCCGAACTGTGGTCGAGGTGGGCACGTTTACCGGTTACAGCGCCATCTGCCTGGCGCGTGGTCTGCCGGGTGGCGGCCGGCTTTATTGTTTTGATGCGAATGCGGAGTGGACCGCGATCGCTCAGCGCTATTGGGAGAAGGAAGTCGTGGCGGACCGGATCGAGCTTCGGCTGGGCGACGCGAAAGAGATCCTGCGGAAATGGGAGCCGCCGACCGCGATCGATCTCGCCTTCATCGATGCCGACAAGCCCGGTTACGACACTTATTTCGAGTTGCTCATGCCGCTGATGAAACCGGACGGTCTGTTTATCTTCGATAACATGATTTGGGGCGGACGGATTACCGAGCAACCGCTGACCGATCCGGATGGAGTGGCGCTCGACCAATTGAACCGAAAGCTGGCGACTGATCCGCGGGTCGAGTCGGTCTTGCTGCCAGTCGCGGACGGATTGCATTTCGTGCGCAAGCGCGGTGTGAAGCGCTGAAATTTTTCCTCTCGACCTCGCTTCGGGCTTGGCAGCTTCCCTGAGACCGATGAAAACGCTTCTTCTACCCGTCCTCTTCTTTTTTGCCTGTCACGCGGCGTGTGCAACCCAGGCCGACGATACCGTCATCACAATCGACGGGACCATCGCGGGCGCGACGCCGTTCCTCAGCCAGGTAACTCTCTCGGTCAGCAATACCGCCGCGATTAAGAGCGTCCAATTCGCCATCGCGCCCAAGCCGGGCGCGTCGACGCGGCCGCTATCCGGGACCTACTCCTACAGCTACCTGGCTGAGCGGGGAGACATCGTAAGCGGGAAGATTTTTCTCCCCGTCTACGGTCTTTACGATAACTACACAAACACCGTCACCCTCACCTATTCCTTCAACGACGGCTCGTCCAAGGAGGAAAGCACCTCGATCGCAACGGCGAGTTTTGACGATCCCTGTGCCTACAATAGCCCGACCATCCTGCAGCCGAAGACGGCCGGCCATTCGCTGAGCTATGATTTCATCCTGCTCAAGGGTTCTTGTAGCGATTACTCTCCTGCGATCATCGATACCGACGGGGCGCTACGCTGGGTTGGAACCACCGGAGCGAAGTTTTTCAGCCTGGCCTTCTTCGAGAATTCCATCTACATCGCCGACGGCTCGCTCATCTACCGAAATGATCTCGATGGCACGGTCGAACTCCTGGGCGATTACGCGGGCGCCGGAGTGAAGAATTTCCATCACAACGTCGATCGCGGTAAGTTTGGGCTCCTCTTTGAGGTCGACTCCAAGGAATACCTGGAGTCGATCATTATGGAGATCGACACCTCCGGAACGCTACTAAAGACCTGGAACATGGCCGATATTATATCCGCCGCGATGACCGCTGGTGGCGATGATCCCGACCAGTTTGTTTTTTCTTCACCGGGCGATTGGTTCCACCAAAACGCGATGATCTACGATCGGGCGGATGACTCGCTGATTGTCTCCAGTCGGGAAGATTTCCTGATTTGCATTGATTATGCGACCGGTGCGATCAAGTGGATCCTGGGCGATCCGGATAAGAAGTGGTATCAATTCCCCTCCCTCCGGCAGTACGCGCTCACTCTGGCGCCGGGCAGCCTGCCGCCGGTGGGGCAGCATGCGGTCTCGATTACTCACGACCGCGGCATCCTGATAATGGATAACGGACTGAACAGCCTTTTTCACCAGCCGGCTGGGGTTTATCGTCCCTACGCCGCTCCGCGTAAGTACCGAATTGATCTAACAAACCGAATCGCGACCGAGGTCTGGAACTACCCGATGGAGGAAAGTATCGACAGCCCCTACTGTAGCAGTGTCTACGAGGATCAACCGCTGAATTATCTGGTGAATTACTCCTATGTGATCGACGTGCCCGGCCAGGCACTGCACGCCCGCCTCCTCGGGCTCGACGCGACGGGCGCGAAGGTCTTCGACTACGAGTATCTGACAGCCGGATGCACCAAGATCTTCAATGCGACCCCGCTCCATCTCGAAAGCACCGCTTTTCCGGCGGTCGGGCCGCAGTCGCTGAACCTGTCCACGCGCGGCCTGGTCGGTCCAGCGGATGAGGCTCTCATTGCCGGCTTCATCGTCACGGGTAACGAAGCAAAGACTGTCGTGCTGCGCGCGCTCGGTCCTTCGCTCACGCAGGCCGGCCTCTCGGAAACGTTGGCCGATCCCGTGATGACTTTGTTTGATGGCGCCGGACAGGTGATTGCGACAAACGACGACTGGCTCTCAGGCGGTAACGCCGGACAGATCGCCGTCGATGGCCTGGCGCCGATCGATTCCGCGGAGGCGGCTCTGCGGGTGACGCTGGCACCGGGAGTTTATTCCGCCGTCGTCTCGGGAAAAGAGACCACGCCGAGTATCGGCCTGGTAGAGGTGTATGACGTCTCGGCTACAAGCGAGTCAGCGCTGGCAAACATGAGCACGCGCGGACTGGTCGGTGCCGGGCCCGACGACCTGCTGATCAGCGGATTCATTGTCGGGTCGGTGGACAACTCAACCATCGTGCTGAGGTCGCTCGGCCCGTCCCTCGCCGCCGAGGGGATAGTCAACCCCTTGGGTGATCCAAGTTTCACGGTTTACGATCAGAATGGCGCCCTCCTCGCCGGGAATAACAATTGGCAAGAGGATCCAGGTGCACTCGATCTCACACTGAATCAGCTCGCGCCAGCGGCTCCCGCGGAGGCGGCGACGATTTTGTATCTGCCGGTTGGCGCCTACACCGCGGTCACGGTTGGCGTGGACGGTGGCAGCGGAATCGGCTTGATCGAGGTCTATAATCTCGAGTTGCAATAACTGCTTTTCAGCCCCCTTGCCGGGCGATGGGATTGCGTAACCCCGCGGTATGCCGCTCCCCGCCGCCGTCATAATTTCAAATGGACAAACGAATGAATTTGGGCAGGCTTTTGCTTCATGACTACAGCCGCACCGCGCGAACTTCGCCTCGCCAAACGGATGGCGCGGCTCGGAACTGAAACTGCCTTTGAAGTGCTGGTGAAAGCACGGGCGCTGGAGGCCCAAGGGCGCGATATCGTCCACCTCGAAATTGGCGAACCGGATTTCGATACGCCAGATAACATCATCGAAGCGGCCTGCGACGCGCTGCACAAGAGCTTCACCCATTACGGCCCCTCTGCCGGTATGCCACAGCTGCGGGAGACAATTGCGCAATATGTGAGCGAGACGCGCGGAATCACCGCGACGGCGGATGAGGTGGTCGTCGTGCCGGGCGGAAAGCCGATCATTTTCTTTACCATCATGGCGTTGGTAGAGGAAGGCGACGAAGTGATCTATCCCAACCCCGGTTTTCCGATTTATGAGTCAATGATCGATTTCCTCGGTGCTAAAGCAGTGCCGATCCGGTTGCGGGAAGAAATGGATTTTCGGCTCGATGTGAATGAGTTGCCGGGGCTGATCAACGACCGGACCAAGCTGATCATCCTGAACTCGCCGCAGAACCCGACCGGAGGCGTCCTGGAAAAGCAGGACCTCGAGGGCGTGGCGCGCGCGATTGGCGATCGCAATATTATGGTGCTGACTGATGAGATTTACAGCCGGCTGATTTTTGAGGGCGAACACCACTCCATCATGTCACTTCCCGGGATGAAGGAGCGCTGCATTTTGCTCGACGGCTTTTCCAAGACTTATGCGATGACGGGTTGGCGCATGGGTTACGGCGTGATGCGTCCCGACCTGGCGACACACGTCGCGCGGCTCATGACTAACTCCAACTCTTGCACCGCCAGCTTTACGCAGATGGCTGGGATCGAGGCGCTTCGAGGACCACAGGGTTCGGTTGATGCGATGTGCGCGGAGTTTAAGAAACGGCGAGATCTCATGGTCGGCGGACTAAATAACATCAAGGGATTCTCCTGCCGCCTGCCGAAAGGCGCGTTCTACGTTTTCCCAAACATCAAGAAGACCGGTTGGCCTTCGAAGAAACTGGCTGACACGCTGCTCGACGACGCCGGCGTTGCCGCTCTTTCCGGCACGGCCTTCGGAGATTTCGGAGAAGGTTACCTCCGTTTCAGCGTGGCCAACTCCATCGAGAATATCGAAAAAGCGCTCGACCGCGTCGGCGCCTGGGCAACGAAAAATCTGTAGGACACCCGCCGCCGTTGCCGAGATTGTGCTTGCCTCGGCGGAGGGGCGGCTCTGAGACTGTGTTTCCGGGACTAGAATCCGCAAGAATTCTGGGGAAGACACAGTTTATGCACAAGATCATCATTCCACTCGTTATCGCCATCCTGACAGCAGGAACAGCCGCCGCGTCCGAAACCGACGAACAAACAATTTGGAAGTTGGAGCGTGCCTATTGGCAATATGTGGAGAAGAACGACTTGGAGTCTTATGCCAACCTGTGGCACGATAACTTTCTGGGCTGGCCCTCCGTCAGCCCCGCGCCGGTGCACAAGGGTCACATCACCGACTGGATCACGAACCAGACGGGCAAAGGTTTGACCTTCAAGGCCGGCGAATTCAAGCCGGCCGATCTGAAGGTTACCGGCGACGTCGCCTCGTGCTGTTACTGGATCACGTTGCACTGGCTGGACCGGGGTGGAAAGGGAACGCCCTCGACCATCCGCATTACGCACGCCTGGCTGCGATTGGGAGGCGAATGGCGCATCATCTCGGGGATGTCCATGCCGGAGCCCAAACTCGCGGCAAAGTAATCTCGCGGCAAGCTGGTGAGCGATCGGATTTCGTTCCATTGTTGCAGGCATGACCGAGAAGAAACATTTCCGCGTTTTTGCCACCTCACGGATCGGCGATCCGGCTGAGAACCGCCTGCGCGAGCAGGGCTATGAACTCGAAGTTTTCCAGGGGCCGGAGGCGCCGCCGAAAAAGCTGATCTTAGAGAAAGTGAAGAGCGGTATCGACGGTTTGATCACCACGCTACGCGACCAGATTGACGCCGAGATCTTCGCCGCCGGCGAGGGAACGCTCAAGGTCGTGGCACAGATCGCGGTGGGTTTCGATAACATCAACCGCGCTGACGCTAACAAATACAAGATCCCGTTTACCCACACCGCTGACGTGCTGACTGAGGCCACGGCCGAGTTTGCTTTTCTGATGATGGGTATGTTGGCGAGAAAAATGTATGCGAGCGAGCGTCTTGTACGGGAGCAAAAGTGGCCTTCCTGGCATCCCTTCCTGCCTTTCCTGGGCGATGAAGTCACGGGCAAGACTATCGCCGTTATCGGCACCGGACGAATCGGGCTGGCCATGATCAAGAAATGTTCCGGGTTCGACATGAACATCCTGTGCTATGACCCTGCCTATCAAAACGAGAGTTATGTGGCCGCGATTCAGGAAGTGATGAACCTGCGCCATGACAAGGGCATCCAGAAGGAGCAGACCCGGATCAAATATGTCGAATTCGAGGAGGCGCTGAGCGGCGCCGATTATGTCAGCATCCATGTGCCGCTCCTGCGCGAAGACGAGACCGACAAGCCGACATATCACCTCATCAACGAGAAGACATTGCAGCTCATGAAACCGACCGCCTATCTCGTAAACAGCTCACGCGGCCCGGTGGTGGACGAAAGTGCGCTGGCCAGGGCGTTGAAAGCGAACGTGATCGCCGGGGCGGCGCTGGACGTGTTTGCGAAAGAGCCGCTGCCGCCGGATTCGCCGCTGCTCGCTCCTGAGATCGCCGACCGCACGCGGCTCTTCCATCACTTCGCCAGCGGCGGGCAGATCACGCGGCTCTCGGTCGATCCCGACAAAGGGATGGCAGGCCGTACCGTTCAGGGCGTGATCGATGTGCTGGAAGGTCACTACGACGGTGACCCGGCGAAGATGCCATACGTGGTCAATAAGGAAGCGTTCGGTGAGTCGTAAGTCGGCCCGGAGGCTGGGAACGCCACCATTCCCCTCGCCCAATTAAATTGAATTGAACCGCGATCAGAGAAAGTGATGAAATCCGGCCATGAAAACTACACGCAGTCTGTTAATCGCTCTGGCCCTGTCATTAACAGCGGCCACCGCAACCTTCGGCGCCAGTGCTCACACGGGCACGTGGAAGCTGGATGAAGCCAAATCAAAATTCGCCGCTGGCGGGACGAAAAACAATA
>JALYQE010000108.1 GCA_030855965.1 Verrucomicrobiota bacterium
CCGACCGCGCGCAACCGCTCTACCAGCGCGAGATTTTCGCTCAGCTTCGGTTCCTTGAATCGCGCATCGTGCCGCCGCCAGTCGTTCTCCGGCAGCGCGGCGAGGCGTTCCCGAGTCATCGTGCCGGTCAACATCCCGGAGCCCATGGGCGAATAAACGATGGTCCCGATTCGGTGTTCCCGGCACCACGGAAGTTGCGAATTTTCGACGTCGCGCCGCATGAGCGAGTAATGCGGCTGGAGCGAAGTGATCGGCGCGATCGCGTGCAGCATTTCCATCTCCTCCACGCTCGCGTTGGAGACTCCAATCCAGCGCGCACCTTGCCCTCCTTTTGCAAAGCCGCCAGCGTTTCCCAGCCTTCGACGGTTTCGTTCAGCTCCTCCGCCGTCCAATGGATCTGGTAGAGATCGATCACCTCCACCCGGAGCCGGCGCAGGCTGGCCACGCATTCGCGCCTCACGGATTCGGCGCGGAGCGAATACCCGACCTGCTGGTTCTCGTCCCAGATCATCCCGCACTTTGTAAAAACGTACGGACCCGAGTCCTTCCACTCGGCCAGCGCACGCGCCACTACTTCTTCGGAATGTCCGAGGCCGTAAATGGCGGCGGTATCGATCCAGTTGATCCCAAGCTCAAGCGCGCGATGAATCGCCGCGATCGAGTCCTTGTCGTCCTGGCCGCCCCAGCCAAACTGCCAGTCGCCGCCGCCGATCGCCCAGGCGCCGAGGCCGATGGGAGTGATGGCCAAATCCGAGTTTCCGAGCGTCGTCGTCTTCATGCCGCCGGAATCATAGCGCAATTTTCAAAGGATCGATTCGCAGAATCGACGCCGGCCGGGAGCAAGTACGGTCGCGTGATTTTACTCAGAAAAAAAGCGCCCCGTGTCTTCCGACGCGAGGCGCTCTTGATTTGTTAGGCGAAACCGCGCTTAGCGATCGGGCGTGGAGGCCATTGACGAAGTCGTGATGTCTTCCGCTCCGGCGTTCTCGAAGATCTCCTTCGCGGTGTCTTCGCGATCGCCTTCAGCGTGAACTGCGATGAGAAAATTGCCGCTCTTGAGCTTCTCCTCATAACGCTTGGCTTCGATCTCGGGAATGCCGAGACCGATGAGGCCGCCGACCACTCCACCGGCGGTGCCGCCGATGGCCGCGCCGCTCAGCGCTGCCATGATCGGGCCGGCCGCAATGAATGGGCCGATGCCTGGAATCGCGAGCGCGCCAATCCCTGCGAGCAGGCCGAGGACGCCGCCCGTCACACCGCCGGCAGCGGCGCCGGTCGTTGCGCCTTCCGGCGCCTTGGTGGCTTTGACATGAGCGATGTCATGTTTTCCTTCGGTGTCGGGCAGGAGGATGGAGATTTCGTTACTCGGAAAACCTGCGGTTTGCAGGCGGGTTACGATTTGCTCCGCCTGCTCGTGGCTCTTCGCGATACAAAAAACTTGTGATTTTGACATAATATTTCGGGTCTTTCTTGTTGGGTGTTTATTCTGACTTTTTAACTTCGAGCTGATTCTCGACTTTTGCGCCGCCGGCGGACTTCTCCGCCAACTGCGCGATCTTGGTTTTCTCGGCGTCGCTCTGGACCGGACCGCGCAAGGTGACCATCCCGTTTTCGGTGATGATCTTGATGTTTTTCGCGGTCATGCTGAGAGAATCCTCGGCCATGATCGCGCGACGAATCGCGGCTGTGACCTGGATGTCTTCCTTGCTGTTGGATTGATCGCCGGACGTCTGGGTTTCGCCGGAGCGATCCCGTTCGTTGCGGCCGGAATTATCCGCCGCCGGAGTTGTGTTGTCTTCCGCAAAAACGGAAAACGTCAGGCTGGCGAGACAGAGTAAGGATAATGTTGTTCTTTTCATATTTGGGTTATGTCGCCGAAGTGGCGGCAATGGAGATACGGAAAAGCTCGTTCCGACGGTCCCATTTTTTTGAAAATTTTTTGGCGGCCGGCGCGCGGAACACGCGGGCCCTTGCCTAACGAACCGGCTCGGAATCAGGCGGAGAATTCGGAGATTACTCGCTTACTCCCTCGACCTCCGCCACTTCCTTACGTTAGGCGAAAATCCATCGCGCCAATAAAGCCATCGATCTGCCCGGCGTTGCGCGCGCCGACGATCGCGGCGGTGACGGCCGGGTTATGCAGGGTCCAGGCGATTGCGATTTCGCCCGGAGCCCGGCCATGCCTTTCGCCCACCGCGCGCAGGCGATCGAGCAACTCCAGGTTTTGCGTCAGCTTCGGTTCCTTGAAGCGGTTGTCATTCCGCCGCCAATCGTTTTCCGGCAGGGCCGCGAGCCGCTCGCGCGTCATCGTGCCCGTCAGCATCCCGGAGCCCATTCGCACGCCCGCACGAACATCGGCACGTGGCATTCGCCAGCGGTCTGATGGAACCTCTGCTCGACGGACTGCGCAAAGCCGGTCTACAGTTGGTGACGTTGTAGAGAAGTGAGGCTCGCGCGATGAAAGGGGGCGAGGCTCGTAACTCGTCGGACGTCGGCTTCATCGTCACGCCTGTCTTTCTACACTTCAGACCATCATCCCCCGATTCTTCTCGTTAATACCCGGCAATAACAAAAAATATTGACGCCCGGATAATTGCGCTTCTGAATCGCCTCCTATGAAAAAACTAACCATGACAGTGGCAGTGGCAGTGGGTCTGTGGGCCTTTGGAACGGCGGCCGGGTTTGCCGCCAGCCCGCATATGGGCACCTGGACGTTGGACGAAGCGAAGTCCGACATTCCAGCGGGGATGGCTAAGAACACAACCGTCGTCTACACGGAAGAAGGCGATCAGTGGAAGATCACGACTGAGGGCAAAGATAAGAGCGGCAAACCTAGCAAGACCACCTGGGTGGGCAAAATCGATGGCAAACCGTACGGCGTCGAAGGCAGCGCGGTCTTCGATCAGATCGCCTACACCAAGAAGAACGAGCGGACGAACGAGCTGAAGACAACGATGGACGGGAAGGTCATCGCGACAGGCGACATCACAGTTGCCGCGGATGGGAAAACGCGCGTCGTCACCGTCATGATGACGGGCGAAGATGGGAAAAAGAT
>JALYQE010000110.1 GCA_030855965.1 Verrucomicrobiota bacterium
TGCGATTTCGAGTGAGCAGGGCATCGATCTCGTCGAGCTGCGGGATGAAGCTGTCGAGAAAAGCTTCGAGTTGCGGAATGAACGTCTCCGGCAAATCGCGGATCTGCCCGCCGACCCGGGTGTAGGAGGTGGTGAAACGCGCGCCGGTCAGGAGCTCGAACAGATTATAGAGCTTCTCGCGCTCGGTGAAGGTGTAGAGAAAAACCGTCATCGCCCCGAGGTCGAGCGCCATCGCGCCCAAGCCTAACAAGTGGGCGGAAATACGCGCCGTTTCGCAACAGATCACGCGGATCGCTTTGCCGCGTGGCGGAAGTTCCCAGCCCATCAGCTTCTCGACCGCGAGCGCGTAGGCGACGTTGTTTGCCAGCGGCGCGAGGTAATCGAGCCGGTCCGTGTAGGGCACGAACTGATTGTATTGCATGTTCTCCGCGATCTTTTCGTCGCCGCGGTGGAGGTAGCCGACATCGGGCGTCGCCCTCGTCACCAGCTCGCCGTCCAGTTCCAGGACGAGCCGCAGCACTCCGTGAGTCGCGGGATGGGACGGGCCCATGTTGAGCACCATCTTTTCGCCGAAATCGTCACCGCCGGTCGCGGCCGCCTCCGCCTGCATGGTGCGGGCGAGGGGATCGGGTGCTTCAATTTCGCGGGTCGTGTCGGGCATGATCGGCGGTTAATGCTCGCAACGCCGCTTCATCGCGCAAGTGGGAAACTCACGCCCGCGGCGGCGGCTCAACGTTTGGAGTAAAAGTGATTGGAATCTTCATCGATTCACCGACGAATTGCGGATACGCTTTCCAGTTTTGGATCCCGTCCACGGCTGCTTGATCAAAGGGCGGATAACCAGAGCTCTCCAGAATTTTCACCGCCCCGGGTGACCATCGAAACCAATCGTACTGAAGAAGAACGGTGCCGCTGCCTTTCCGATAAGAGAAGCGGGCGGAAAAAGGGTAGTAGATCGCGCCGTGCCGCTACCAGACCGAGCGGCGTTGTCCAGCCTGCGACGTGACCGCTCGCGCGATGTCGAGATCGCTTTCTTTTCGTCTGAATTCCATTTCCACCAGCCGCCCCTTGCTCGTGTCGGACGCCTTCAGTTTTGCCGGATCGAGTCGCCATTCCAGCGTGGCTATGCGCGCGGCCGCATCGATCCTTTCGCTCCCGCTGGTGCGTTCGATCGTGACTTCCTTGACCTTTCCGTCCTTTTTCAGAATCAACCGCAAACGAACCACGCCCCGACGCCTTTGTCAGCGCGGAAATCAGAGGATAAGGCGGTTGCGGAGCCGCAATCCAATCCGACTCGGCTGCCTCGCCGGCGGGGAGGACGAAGTAGAGGGCGAGGAGTGCGATGAGGGAGAGGGAGAACCGCGACATTGCCCGACCATAGAAAATTGAAACCGGTCGGGCAACGGCAATCGTTCGTAGTTGAACGCGGCGCGATCTTCGGGCCATGATGCCAAAACATGAGCAGAAAAATCGCACTCCTTTTCGCCGGGCAAGGCGCGCAGACCGTCGGGATGGGCCAGGATTTGGCGAAGGAATTCACCGAGGCGGCCGATTTGTTTCAGCGCGCGGATGAAGTGCTGGGCCGTAAGTTGAGCGAGATCGCGTGGAACGGGCCGATCGAGGAATTGACCCGGACGTCGAACTGCCAGCCGGCGCTGTATGTGCACGGCCTGGCCTGCCTGAGCGTTCTCCGTGAGATCGCGGGCGAGTTGCCGATCACGGCCGCGGCTGGGTTGTCGTTAGGCGAGTGGACCGCCCACGCCGCTGCCGGGACGTTTTCGTTTGAAGAGGGCTTGCGGCTGGTCGAACAGCGCGGGCGGTTCATGGAGGCTGCTTGTGAAGCGACCTCCGGCGCGATGGCAGCGATGATCGGCGGCGACGAAGCAGCGGTCCGCGGGCTGGCGGCGGCGGCCGATGTCGATGTCGCGAACTTGAACTCTCCGGGCCAGATTGTGGTCTCGGGCGAGCGGACGAAAGTTGAAACAGCCGTGGATTTGGCCAAAGAGCACGGCATTCGTCGGGCAACGCTCTTGAACGTGGCCGGCGCTTACCACTCCCGTTTAATGGAATCTGCTTACATTAAAGTGGGGGAAGCGCTTAAAGACGTTGTTTTGCAAAAACCGTCCTTTCCCGTGATTAGCAATGTGAACGGCAAACAGGTGGATTCCCACGATGAGATCCGCCAAACTCTACAGGCGCAAGTGACCGGGACGGTGCGCTGGACCGATTGCATGGAACGGATGCTGGAGAAGGGCTGCGACCTATTCCTCGAGCTCGGGCCCGGCGGCGTCCTCGCGGGCTTGCTCCAGCGCACCCGCAAAGGCACCGAAGTCCTCAGTGTGACCGACGTCGCTTCCCTGCAAAGCTGCGTGGAGAAACTGCGCGAGCTCGATTTTTGCAAGCAGGCGTGAGGGCCGAATGGTGCGGTCGCTGGGGCCGTCCCGACTTGCACTCACGATTAGTTCTGGTAAGACCGGGATTCCGAAAATGAACCTGCCGCTTCTGACTTCGCGTTCACGCGTGATGCTCTTCGCTCCTCATCCCGATGACGAATCCCTCGCCTCCGGGGTTTTCCTGCAGCGCGCCATCGTGGCGGGCGCGCAGGTGCGGGTCGTCTATGCGACGGACGGCGAGCGCAATTGCTGGCCGCAACGCCTCCTTGAAGGCAAGGTGCGGATTCGCGAGAGCGATCGTTCTCGCTGGGGAAGGCGGCGTCAGGCGGAGGCGCTGGCGGCCCTGTGCACCCTCGGGGTCGAGCCGGCAGGCGTGGAGTTTCTTTCCCTGCCCGACCAGGGCGTGACCGATCTTCTGCTCAGGGGTTGCGTTGAAACTTTGGACCGCCTCGCCGGCGTCATCCGTTCCTGGGGACCGACCCACCTGCTCATGCCCTCGGCGGCGGATACGCATCCCGACCACAGCGGACTGGCCGTGCTTTTGGGAATCGCGCTCGACGATTACCTCCCGCCGCAGCACGGGATGACGCAGCTTCAGTATCTGGTGCATGGAGCCAGCGAATCTTTTGCCCGCGAAGCGAACGAACTCTTCAGCCGCCCGGTGGAAACGAAGATAAAACGGCGCGCCATTGGTTGTCACGTCACCCAGGTTGCGCTGTCGCGGCGGCGTTTCCTCGCCTATGCGAAACGCCCCGAGCGCTTCGTCATCGGCGATCAAAAAACGATCCGCGCCTGCGACGGGCCGATTCATTCTTTCCTGCGCGACCGCGGCGAGCTCCGTTTGCATGTCTCTTTCAACCTCAAACCGCTCCGGGCCGAGGGCGCCTCGCTCTATCTTCTGGGGCACAATGCCAAAGGCGAATTCCGCCGTCTCCGCACCACGCTCCCGGGACGCAGCAGCAGGATCGACCTCATCGATTGCGCGAGCGGCGCGATCGTCTGCGTCGGCCGCTACCAGGGCGACGCCTTTAGCGCGGAGATTTTGCTCCCGCTGCACGGGTTTGCCGCGAACCGCGCGGTTTTAGTGAAACTGGACCGGCGCGTTTGGTTCTTCGACGAGGCCGGCTGGATCGAAATCGCCCCGCCTTCTTCGCAGGCGGCCGCCGTCCGTCCCGCAGTCGCTGTGCCGCGCGAGCTGGCGGTTGCCTAACGAAATGTTTTTATGAGCCTTGCCCAACAAATCGATTCCGACCTGAAAGACGCGATGCGCGCCAAAGACGCCGCCAGACTGGGCGTCCTGCGCATGCTGAAGTCCGCGCTGAAATACGCTGCGATCGAAAAATCGGGCGCGGAAGGCGAGCTGGACGAAGCCGAAACCACGGCGGTCATCCGCAAGCAGGTGAAACAGCGTCAGGATTCGATCGAGAGCTTCGAAAAAGGCGGCCGGGCCGAGCTGGCGGAAAAAGAAAAAGCGGAGCTCGCCATTTTGAACAACTATCTCCCGACCGCGATGAGCGCGGACGATATCGCCCGGCTGGTGCGGGAAGCGATCGCGGAAGTCGGCGCCACCACGCGCGCGCAGATGGGCGCGGTCATGAAAGCGCTCGGTCCAAAAGTGGCCGGGCGGGCCGACGGAAAGACGCTCAGCCAGGAAGTGCAGCGACAGCTCGCCTAACGAGGCGCCGCCATGCTGATCGCGATCATCGTCGCCGGCGGGAACAGCCGGCGCATGGGGTTCGACAAACTCCTCGCGACGCTGAATGGCAGACCAGTCGTGGCGCACTCGATCGCCGCCTTCGAGGAAGCCAAATCGGTCACCGACATCATCCTGGTCGGGCGCGCGGAACGGCTTTCGGAATACGAAAAAATCGTCGCGAGTGAAGGGTTGGGAAAGGTTTCGGTCGTCATTCCCGGGGGCGCGCGACGGCAGGATTCGGTCCGCTGCGGTTTGGAGCAATTGAAGGGCGCGGCCGAATTTGTTGCGGTCCACGATGCGGCTCGCCCGCTCGTTAGTCCCGAGTTGATCGAGGAGATTTTTCAGCTGGCCCGCCGCTACGGCGGGGCCGCCAGCGCCGCGCCGGTGATCGACACCTTGAAACGCGTCGATCGCGATCATCTCGTCACCGGGGGAGTCGAGCGGACAAGTCTCTTCGCGGTCCAGACCCCGCAGATTTTCCGGCGCGATCTTCTGGAAAGCGCTTATCGGGCCGTCTTCGAGGAGGGGATCGAAGTGACCGACGAAATTTCCGCGATCGAGCGGGTGGGCGGCCAGGTGGCTCTTCTGCCTAACGAGTCGCCAAACTTCAAGATCACCTATCCGGCCGACCTGCCGTTGGCCGAGTTTCTTCTCCGGCAGCGCCTGTCGATGTCGCCCTCTGCGCGCCGCGGGAGCTAACAGGTTTTTGGCTGTCGCTTGTCTTTTCCGTCGGAGTGTGTGCCCGCGTTTTGCCGGTATGCGTTTAGCGTCGTCGACCTCACTTGGAAAGCGGGCGTTGTAACAGCGCCGTCCGCTCTCGCCCTGGAGCCTTGGAGGGAAGCGCTTTGTCGCTTCCGCGAACGGCGGGTGCCACTTGCAATCCGCGTCACCTCCGCGGCATCGACAAAGCGATGCCCACCAGCACTTGCGTTGGAGGAAGGGCACGAGCAAAAAAATTCGATTTTTTTTCTCGACCGTCTTTACGATCTATTGGCATATTCGGCGCCGAACCCACCTCAATTGGAATGCGATTTTCCCCTAACGATAGCTGCCCTCAACTGTCCGCTGCGTAGTCTCCCTTCCTACCGTGAAGCCAACCCTCGCCGTCCTCCTCCTCGCCGCCACCGCCTGGTACGGATACCAACATTTCAAGGCTCCTAAGACGCCGAAAAGAAATCTGGCGCCGGGAGTTTATTTTCTTATGGAGCGAGCCTCGTACGTGGGAGACAAGGGAGTGACCGGATTTGCCCAAGGCAGTGAGGTGCGACTGGTTTCGGAGCAGGGCAGCGCCGCAACCGTGACGCGAGATGGTTATGAAATCACCGTTCCGAAAACGCAGCTCACAAATGATCTGGATGTTGTCGCGGCGGTACGTTCGAAGGATGCGACCAGCCAGGCCCGAGTGTCGGCGCAACTGGCGCAGATGCGAGACGAGCATCATCGGCGCCAGGCCGCGCAGGCCGCGGCGATCGAGCGCGAGAATCGCGAACGAGCGGCAGCCGCAGCAGCGGCGCAAGCGGCTGCGCGCGCGCCATCCGCGCTCAACCGCGGATCCTACGATCAGCGTGAAGGCGTGGCCCGGGCACCGCAGATCAATCGTACATTCCCAGTTCCGACACCCAAGTAGATCGATTCAACCGAGTCGGAGTCGTGCGGTCCGGCGACTTTCTGAGGACGTTCTCGCGCGACCAGAGCGCCTGCGTTAGCTGAGGTGTTGACGAATAGGTGGGAGGAGTGCTTTCACGTCGGTCGGTTTGAACACGTGATTTTTCTCGCGTTTCGCAGGTGGAGCGAGTTCGCGCACCCGCAGTAGATCGCCGTTTGCCCAAATCCAAGCTTCTGGATTGTAGGGGCCCACTTTCTCGGGTCGCTGCAGGTGTAGAAGGAGATGAGGCGGTCGGGCGAAGGTCTAGTGAGTGTGTCTTGCAATCGACGCCCACCCCCGCGGCATCGACAAAGCGATGCCCTCCAGCACTCGCCCCACAGCGCCTCGCCTTTTTCCGGCGGGGCCGAGGTGCGCGAAATGGACCCTCTACAGCTTCCTTCGCAGAGCGGAGGGGCTCGATTGCTTCGCAGCGCGACCGGCCCAAGTTGTCGGGCGTTATGAGTGTGCACGTTTATGGGATCAATCATCTCGCGATCGAGGTCGACGACGTCGCGAAAGCGGTCGCGTTCTATGAGGACGTTTTTCAACTCGAAAAGATGGACGAAGGCGAAGGCGATGCCTTTTTCAAGGTCGGCGAGCACCAGTTTCTCGCCATTTTCAAAGTCGAGAAACTGCAGCTGGACCGGGCGAAACATTTCGGCCTGATGGTGCGCGACGACGCGCAGTTAAACGAAGTGCGGTCGTGGACCTGCACGACGAGTCGTTAGTCTGGCTTCTGCCCTACCGGGAAGTGCAGAAGGCGGGAGTCAGGTTTTCGGATCCGGAATAAAGCGGCGGCTTCGGACTCCGAGGGTCGCGTCGCTCC
>JALYQE010000114.1 GCA_030855965.1 Verrucomicrobiota bacterium
TCGACGCGGACGCGCTCGTCGCGGCAGCCCGCCGGCACGATGAATCGGCCGCGCGTGAAATCGTGCGCCGGCTTTATCCGCTCGTCCTCAAGCTCGTGCGTTCCCATCGTCCGCGCCGCACCGCGGAGGAGGATCTTTGCCAGATGATCTTCATCAAAATTTTCCAGAAGCTCGATCAATTCTCGGGCAAGGTCCCGCTCGAGCATTGGGTCTCGCGCATCGCGGTCAACACCTGCATCAACCAGATCCAGTCCGAGCGGGTGCGGCCGGAATTGCGCCAGGCCGATCTGAGCGAGGAGGAGGTCGCGGTCATCCAAAATCTCGCCGCCACCGCCGATGAACTCGGACCCGATCGGGCATTCGCCGCGCGCGACCTGGTCGAGCGGCTCCTCTCCGCGCTCAAGCCGACGGAGCGGCTCGTGATCGATCTGTTTTATTTGCAGGAGCGTTCCGTCACGGAAATCCAGGCCCTGACCGGCTGGGGCGCGTCGCTCGTTAAGGTGCGCGCCTTCCGCGCCCGCCAGAAAATGAAGCGGCAGCTCGATCAATTTACCGCCGAGGCCAACCGATGAAAGACTCCGCCCTCGATCGCTTGTTCCGGGCCGCAGCCGCCACCCTCTCCGTCGCGCCTAACGAAATGCCTTTCGGCTTCGATACCCGCGTCCTGGCTGACCTGCGCTCCCGCGGCCGCGACCTGGTCGACGTCGGCCAGCTCCTGCGCCGCGTCGTCCTGCTTTCGCTCGCCGTCATCGCCCTCGCCACGGCCGGGTTCGTGAACGAACTCCGCCAGTTCGAAGATCCGGGCGAAGCTTATGATCAATACGCGATCGCCGACAGCGCGATCAGCAGCGTCGTCGGACCATGACTACATCTCTCAAGGCCAAACTCATCGCCGGATTCATCCTCGCCTTTCTCGCGGGCGGCGCGGCCGGCGGCTATTTCGCTTTTCAAAAAGCCCCGCGCTGGCGCGCCGATTACGGACACCATCCGCATCTTCTGACCGAGCGCCTGCGCGATCGCGTCATCGGCCGGCTCGATCTTTCGCCGGAGCAGCGGGCCCGGATCGAGCCGATCCTCGACCGCGCGAGCAAACAACTGCAGGAAATCCGGGTCGAGACCGGCGGCCGGGTGCGCCAGATCATGGCCGAAACCAATCGCGCGCTGCAACCGGAATTGACCGAAACGCAACGCGCCCGGCTGCGGGAAATTCAAGAGGCCGAGCGGGAACGAAAAGGCCCGCGCAAAGGGTCCCGGCGCCACGGGCCGCGGCCGGAAGAACGGGAGGCGAAGCGGCCGCCCGATGAGCCGCAATTTCCTCCGCGGCCCTGACCTTTTCCGCGGGCGGAAACAAGTGTTTGACGACTGCATCGCGCCTAACCAGAGTGCAGCTATGAAATACCTTCCGCATCTGTTGCTCGCCTGCGCGACTGCTTTATCCCTCGCTTCCTGTGCCGCTCCCGGTGGCGCGGGCGGAGGCGGTGCCAGCACCGAAACCCAGCTTGGGCCGCATAGCGCGCAGAAATTCGCTCTCGTCACCCGGCGTTCCGGCGCGCAGAATCCCGACCCGCAAGCCAGCCGGACCGTGGCCCTCGTTATCAAAGTTGAACAGCAGATGACGAGCGGCGGCCAAGAGATCAAAGCCACGGCCAGCGCGCATCGGGACGGTCCGAATGGCGCCCTCACCACCGGCGTTATCCTCAGCGCACAAGTCGTGCAACCGGAAGAGTTCAAGACCGAGCCGCGTGAAACCGGCGAAGCCCGCGTCAACAAAACGATCGACGCCCAAGGCAACAAATTCCGGACGGTGGTGGCTCGCGCTGTCGCCAGCTCCAAGGAATTTCCCGACGCGGTCGTCGAACTGACCATTCCGGGCGACCAATAACCATTCCGCCAGGCGGTCGCCGGCGCGCGCAGCGTCGGCGACCGGCTTGTCGTTAGGCAGGCCATCGGGATATTGTTAATCACCGCCCGATGACGATTCGATTTTTCTCCGGCCTGGCCGGCCTGCTTCTCTCGCCGGCC
>JALYQE010000145.1 GCA_030855965.1 Verrucomicrobiota bacterium
CGAGCGTCCACGCAGAACGATCCTGCTCCGTCAATTTGAAGTAAGCGTCCGCCATGTGGTCGGGATCCAGCATCGGCTCCGGCGATTCTGTTTGTGCATTGTCTGGCGCTCCGATCAGTCCGTCCACGACGACATGGGCTACGTGAATCCCTTGCGGCCAAAGTTCACGGGCAAGGGATTGCGCCAGACCACGCAGGGCAAACTTTGCGCTGCTGAAAGCAAGCCAACCGCCGCCGCGCACACTCGAAGTCGCGCCGGTAAAAATCATCGCACCCGATCCGGCGCTCAGCATGTCGGGCGCGGTTTCTCGCGCGCAAACGAACGCAGCCAGCGCGGCGATGCGCCATGTTTCTTCGAACTGCGCCGCGCTCGTTCCGAGCAAGCCGTCGCCGGATGATGAACTCGCATTGTGCACGAGCACGCCGATCGCTCCCAGCTCCGCGCGGGCTCGCGCAATCGCCGCCGCCATTTCCGCCGGGTGGCTCGCGTCGGCCACCACTGCCAGCGACGGCTGCCCGAACGAGCAAAGTTCATTTGCCAGCCCGGCAATAAATTCCGGCCTGCGCGCGACCAGCGCCACGCGGAAGCCGCCGCGCGCAAACCGCCGCCCGAGGGCTGCGCCCAGACCGGGACCGACCCCCACTATGAGCGCCACGCGATTCATGGCTGGCATCCGATGGCGCCGGATTCGTGAAGCCTGACGAATAACTCCCGCCTTGTCCGGCAAGCCAGAGGTTTGCACAGCTGATAGCCCGCCTGAGGCGGGTCGAGCGACCACCCCCGGAACAAGAACCCACGAAATCGCACCCTGAAAGGGTGCCAGAATTGGCGAGGCATGACACACAATTCTTGCCCAACGGAAACAGATGCTTCTCGTCGTATTCGCGGAATAAACATCGGCCGTCCTGTCTCAAACATCGCTCTTCAAACAGCGTCGCTCCATTTCATCTATGAAAACGATTACCCTTCTCGCCCTCGCCTTTGTCACCCAAGCCGGAGATGTTGCGGCACAGCAGGCGCCCGCCGGCGCGAACAACCCGGCGACCAAGCGCGTCGCTTTTGCGCAGCATTGCTTTTGGACTGGTGAGATGAAGCTGGGGCAGATCGAAGGCGTCGTGCGCACGGAGGCCGGCTTTTTTAACGGGCGGGAGGTGACGCTCGTGGAATACGCGCCGGAACGGCTCGCGCTCAAAGATCTTGCGCGGCTGGCCAAACAAGCCGGCGTCGCCGATGCCGTGCATCTCGATCCTGGATCGTCGGCTTCGCTGGCGGGATCACGGCTGGGCAGCCGCTCGACGAAAGCTATCGCACGGCTCCAGCAAGCGATCAGAAAAAGCAGATACAAGGAACTCCTTTTGCCCGCCTTCAGCTCAGCGCTGGGCAGGCCACAAAAGTAAACGCTTTCGCGCGGCAAAACCCAGGCAAAGCGTTGGAATGGCTCACTCCCGTGCAGCGGGAGCAAATCAAAGGCGCGAACTAAAATGCATCTCACTTCGGCGGACCGAAGCGGCGGACTATTGGGTGTCATATTAGCGGCGGCGCCGTTTTGGAAAGCGAGCCAGCACAAGAAGTGAAGTTTGTCGTGACCGAGCCAGGCAAAGCCGGCGTCGCAATCGCGTTCGCGGCCGAGTTCGCCATCTCGTTTATTCTCTTGGCAACACTGAGGGTCGTTTATCACAGCGATTTGCTCAAGCCGTTGCTCGGTTACTTCGCCGGATTCCTCCTGTGTGTTTACATCACCTTCGAGTCACCATTTTCCGGAATGAGTTTGAATCCGGCGCGCAGAGTCGCATCCGCCATTCCGGCGAAAAGCTGGAAAGCGATGTGGATTTATTTCGTCGCACCGCCGCTCGCGATGTGGTTCGCGGCGAGGTTGTGCGGTTAGAACGGAGCTGTAGCCGGGGTCGCTGACCCCGGGCCGCGCAGCGGATGGCAACGCGTTAGACCAGCCGGGGTCAGCGACCCCGGCTACAGCAGCAGCCTACGGCTGCTCCTCGAACTGCATTGCGACGCCGTTCATGCAATAGCGCAGGCCCGTCGGCTTCGGGCCGTCAACGAAGACATGGCCGAGATGACCGCCACAGCGCTCGCAAAGCACTTCGGTGCGGGTGCCGAAAAATGATCGGTCCCGAGCCACGCAGGGCGTCGATCTTCTCGCGCCGCAGCGCGATCAATTGATTCTCTTCGTCCATCCGGGAAACGGAATGTAAATGGATTTCCGGCGATGAACAGATGGAAGAAATGCTGGGAGTGGATTGCCGCATTTTTCGCTTGTCTAGATTTTTCCTACCAACTGATACGCCATCCGGGCGGAATAAAGATTCAGCATCACTCTCTCAAATTGCGAAGGCGTGGAGCATCCAAAAGTAATATCCGAAATCGGCCAGAGCTATCGGGCGCGTCCGCGATTTAGAGAATGAACCTTAAGCAAAGAAAGAAAAACAAAGTTATGAAGAATAAATTCAGCCATCTTATCAAATTCGCCTTGTGCGGGCTGTCGGTCGCCACCGCGCTGGGAATCTCTCAACCTCTCGAGACACTCGCCGAAACGGGCGAAGGCGCAGTTTTTGCCATGACCAACCGCGCTCGTGCCAACCAGGTGGTAGCCTTCAGTCGCGCCGCCGACGGAACTCTTACTGAAGTAGGAGCCGTTTCCACCCGCGGCAATGGGATCGGAGTCGATTTCGATACCCAAGGCGGCCTCACCCTGAGTGCCGATCATCGCTTCCTTTATGCCTGCAATCCCGGGAGCGACGACGTCACCGTCTTTGCGGTGAACGGCGCGCGCTTGAATCGCCTCCAGAATGTATACGCAGGAGATCAACCTCTAAGCATCACGTTTTCCGGCAACCTCGCCTATGTGCTCGATGGCTCGGTCGCGGGCAACGGCGTGACCGGCTTCACCGTCGGCGCCGACGGAAGACTGACACCGATCCCTGATTCGTTCCGGGCCCTCAGTTCTCCGATCGCCGTTCCCGGTGAAGTGCAGTTCAGTCCGGACGGGCGCAACGTGATCGTGACGGGCAAAGTGGGCAGCTTCATCGACGTCTTTAACGTCCGTGCCGACGGCCGGCTGAGCAAGCCAGTGCAAAACGCTTCGTTCGGTCAGCGTCCTTTCGCGGCGGCCTTTCGTAACGATGGCCGTTTGCTCGTCCTCGAATCAGGTCTGCCCGTGCTGAAGAACGCCGCTGTTTCTTCCTACGACCTCTTGCGGCCAAGCGGCACGCTCGCCGTCATCACCGGATCGGAGAAGAACGACCAGACCGATGGATGCTGGATCGTGATTACGAACGATCAGGAATATGCCTATACCGCGAATTTCTCGAGCGGAACCATCTCCAGTTATGCCCTCGGCAATGATGGAAGTGTCTCGCTGATTAATGGCGTTGCGGCTTTTTCCGGAATAACGAGTCAGCCGACGGACCTGGCCTTCGATTCGGAGACCAAGTACCTCTACAACCTGCTCCGCGGAACTGGCGGAGTCTCTGCCTACCGCGTCGAGGCGGACGGGAGCCTTACCTTCCTCGGTGTCTTCGGAGTGGGTGGCGCGCTGCCGATCGCCGACGGAGCCTCCGGTCTCGCCGCTTACTAGATCATGATGGTCAATCGTCGGGG
>JALYQE010000151.1 GCA_030855965.1 Verrucomicrobiota bacterium
TGAGCGTATTCATTCGCCAGCCGATAATAAGCCGCCCGCGCCCGCGCGATGACGTCGAGCTGGGTGCGGCGCAAATCTTCAAACGCCTCGCCCGCATCCGCCGTCGCGGCCCGCGCCCGGCTGCGATTCTTGCCGCTCAACGGCAGTTCCTGTTCGAGCGCGAGGGTTTGATCGGTGAATCCGTTCGGATTGATATTCACGAAACGGGCGGCGACCGATTCCCCGCGCAGCCGCAGATCTTCCCAGGCGGCGGCTTGCGGCACCCGCGCTTTCATCGCCCGCCATTTGGCTTCGGCGGCTTTGATCGAGGGATTGCGTGCCGCGACCACGCCGGTCACTCCCCGCAACGAGAGCGATCCCTCCCGCAACGCGCGATCGTCGTTTCCGGCGAAGGCGGCCTGAAGGGTCAGAGCCAGAGTTAAACTACAGAGATAGAGATAGGTTTTTTTCATTGATCCAAACGAACGGTTGAGAGATCAGGCAGGCCCCAAAAGGGCACTCCTCGAGCGTCAGCGTTCGCGGATCAGATGAGATAGGTGCAGAAAAGCGCGAGAGGCGGCGGCGAGTGAGCCACCGGCGGCGCTTTTGCGAGACGAATCCAGTGCGGGTTCGGAGGAAAGATTATCAGACTAACGAGAGTAGCCGGAGCGGGAGCCGACGCGATGGAATCAACCGCCAGCGGAGGAGTCCTCGGCAACTGCGCGCCTTCGCCCGGGATGATGCAACAAGGCGCGGTCGCGCAACAGCCATCGGCGATAGTGACCTGGTGTGATCCCGGGTCGGCACAGCATTTCGGCTCGGGCAAGGCATTCGCCGGCAGCAGGAAAGTCATGCCGGCCAGAAATGCGATGACGACTCTCCCAAACATGCTCCACCCTTAACACTCGGAGGTCTGCAAGTCGAGGAGGAACCCGCTAGCCCGCTCCTGAGGCTGAGATGAGTGCGCGCGCCCGCGCAACGCTCCGGCCGCGGCCCCAGCCATGAAAAAACATGATGACTCCAAGAGAGAAATAAACGAACCCGGCCCACTGCAGCTGGCGCGGCTCCACCATGAGCGCGATCACGACCGAAGCGACGCCGACCGCTGCCTGGCAAAGCAGCCCGCCGATTTCCCAGCGCGTGTCGCATTTCTCCACTTCGGTCAGTTCCAACTCGACCGCGCGCCGATAACCGTGCCAGTAGAGTAAAGCCAGCGCGATGAAGACCGCCGTGTAACCCAGGCTGTAGATACTGTAGCCGATGCTACAAACGGATGTTTAGCCTGTCAACCTTTGGGCCAAAAAATCTTTCCGCCCCGCGAAATTAGTTGAGGTCCAGGTTCCGCAGCCGCAGCGCGTTGGCGATGACCGAGACGGAGCTCAGGCTCATGGCGGCGCCGGCGATGATCGGGCTGAGGAGGATGCCAAACCACGGGTAAAGGATGCCGGCGGCGATCGGCACGCCTAACGAATTGTAGATAAAGGCGAAAAAGAGGTTCTGCCGAATGTTGCTCATCATGGCCCGGCTCAGCCGGATCGCTTTCTCGATTCCGCGGAGGTCGCCTTTTAAGAGCGTGATCCCGGCGCTCTCCATCGCCACATCGGTCCCGGTGCCCATCGCGATCCCGACATCGGCCGCGGCCAGGGCAGGCGCATCGTTGATCCCGTCGCCCGCCATCGCGACCACCTGCCCGCTCTCGCGCAGGCGGCGCACCCGTTCGTTCTTGTTCTGCGGCTCGACGCCCGCTTCCACTTCATCGATCCCGAGCTTTTCCGCGACCCGCCGCGCGGTGCGTTCGTTATCGCCGGTGAGCATGATGATTTTCAGACCGAGGCGGTGCAGTTCTTCGATCGCCCCCGGGGTCGAGTCCTTGATCGGGTCGGAGACAGCGATGAGACCGGCCGCCCGTTCGTCAACCGCGACAAAGACGACGCCGTTTCCCTCGTCCTGGAGCCGGGCGGCCCTGCCTTCGAGCGCCTCGACTCCGCGCACTTGTTCGTCGCGCAAAAACTGCGGCTTGCCGACAAGGACGCGCCGGCCGTTGACCCGGCCGGTAACTCCGCCGCCGGTGGTGGATTGAAAATCGCTCACCTCCCCCATGCCTAGCCCGCGTTCCTCCGCGCCGCGCACGATCGCGGCCGCGAGCGGGTGTTCGCTCCGGCTCTCGACGGCGGCGGCCAGCGCGAGCAATTCCTCTTCCGCCATGGAGTCGTTAGGCTCGCCACCGGACGAGTCCGTCCGAACGGTGGACAAAATCTGCGTTACGACCGGCCGGCCCTGCGTCAGGGTGCCGGTCTTGTCGACCACCAGCGTGCGCACCTTTTCCATGAGCTCGATCGCCTCCGCTTTCTTGATTAGAACCCCGGCCTGGGCTCCGCGCCCGACCCCGACCATGACCGACATCGGCGTCGCCAATCCGAGCGCGCAGGGGCAGGCGATGATGAGAACCGCGACCGCGTTCACAATGCCGTAGGCAAAGCGCGGCTCGGGTCCGAAGATGGCCCAAAGAATAAAAGTGAGAATTGAAATCGTAATGACGGCGGGCACGAACCAGCCCGCGACCTTGTCGGCCAGCCCCT